>JAYSKW010000622.1:0-2572 GCA_043726085.1 Limnoglobus sp. | reverse complement strand
GCACCCGAACCGAACACGCCGTTCGCATCGGGGCCATACGTGTCGCGTGCCACTGACATCGCGGTGGCAGTCCGGTCGAGTGCTTCTTCCCACGTCGCTTCGCGGAGCGGTTCTTTACGCGAATCGCGCACGAGTGGCGTCGTCAATCGACTCGGGTGATGCAGCAGCGCGGAGGCGGTCCAACCCTTAATACAGAGCTGACCGTTGTTGACCGGGAAGTGCGGATCGCCTTGAATCGTAGGCTCTTCCGTCATCAAGATGCCGCACTGATAGGCGCAGTACGGGCAGTGCGTGCGGACGGCGAGGGGGAGCGAGTTCACGATTTACACCGTTATGAACACGCCGCCATCGGCGGCAACATCGACGGGATAAGTCGCAATTGCACAGACATTCGCCTGATCGCACTCGCCCGTTTGGGAGTCGAAGCGGAACGCATGATACGGGCAAACAACTTGATCGCCGGCGAGCATCCCATCGGCGAGCGGTCCGCCTTTGTGCGGGCAAAATGCATCGGTCGCGAACACCTTACCCGCTCGCGTTCGGAACACCGCAATCGGCGTTTCGCCCACTTCAAACGACCGTCCAAGGCCCACGGGCAAGTCGTCAATCTGGCACAACGCCAGCCGCGTCAGCGTGAAAGTCTGCATGAAATCTCTCGTAAAATAACGCGGCGAATCACAAAACTTAAACGGTTACCATCGGCAGTGGCACGGTCTTGACGTCCTCGAACTGACCGGCGTACACGGGGTTGTTTCGCTCCAGCCACGGGTCGACGTATGCGGCGATTGTTTTCTCGACTTCGCGATCCAGATCTTCGACGATGCCGAGCGAATTATTGACGATGATATCGCGGATTTTCTCGATGCCGATACGCGGCACGAAGTCGTACGTTCGTTCGATCCACTTGGCGTTGTCGCGATAGTAAATCATGAACCGACCGACGACGCGAATCGCTTCTTCTTGCGTTTTCACCCTGCAAAGCAAGTCGGTTTTGCGAACGCTCGCCCCGGCTGCACCACCCACGAGGATGTCCCAGTCGCCACCGTCGGAAGCCACGATGCCGATGTCCTTCACCGTGCTCTCGGAGCAATTTCGCGGGCAGCCACTGACGCCGAGCTTCACCTTCGCGGGAAACTCGAAGCCCTGGAATTTCTTCTCCAGTGCGATGCCGAGCGCGGTCGAATCGTTGGTGCCGTAACGACAGAATTCGGTGCCGACGCAGGTCTTCACTGTGCGGAGTGCCTTGGTGTACGCATAGCCACTCGGCATACCGAGATCGGCCCAGACTTTCGGTAAGTCGTCTTTCTTGATGCCGAGCAAATCGATGCGTTGGCCACCGGTGAACTTAACCATCCGCACGTCGTACTTCTTCGCCACTTGCCCAATCTTGATGAGGTCGTCCGCGCTCGTGATGCCACCGTAGATTCGCGGAATCACGCTAAAAGTGCCGTCCTTCTGAATGTTCGCGTGAACGCGGTCGTTGATGTAGCGGGCATCGCGTTCGTCGATGTACTCCGTGCCCCAAATGCTCTTGAGCATCGACGCGAGTCCGTTTTTGCTCTTCTCGTCGTCGGCGGTGCCGAGTTCGCGAAGGACGGCAGACACGCTCTTCAGCTCGCGCATTTTGACTTCGGCCACCAGCGTCGGCTTGTCCATCGGGACCGCAGTCACGTACCACGACTCGCTCGGCTCGGCCTTCACTTCGCCGTTGACCGCCTCGATGAGGCCCTTCACCAGCGTCTTGCACGAACCGCAACCGGTACCCGCACGGGTCGCTTTGCCGACGGCGGGAACAGTGCATTTTCCCGCACGAATCGCATCGCAAATCGTCTTCTTGCTGACGCCGTTGCAGTCGCAAATCTGCTTGTCGTCGGGCATGTCGGCGAGACTGAAGTCCGCGCCCTGTGCCTTCGTGCCAGACCCGAAGAACAATTCGAGCCGCCGCGACGGCGCGGGCGTATCGTTCATGAAATAATCGACGAGTTGGTCGGCCGGTTCGAGGTCGCCGAGCATACAGCACGCCGAGACTTTGCCATCGCGCACGATCGCTTTCCAATAGACCTGGCGGCCCGGTTCGGCGAACGTCACGACTTCATCGGTCGGCTTCACGTCGCTGATTCGGCCCATGCTCGCGAGTTCGACGCCCATCACTTTAAGCTTTGTAGCCTGCTTGGAACCGACATAGCGGGCTTGCGGGTTCTTGCCCGTGAGCAGTTGCGCGAGCGCTTTCGTTTGTTCCCAGATTGGGGCGACGAGGCCGTAAACCATGCCGCGATGTTGCACGCATTCGCCGACGCCGTAGATGCTCGTATCGCTGGTGCGGAGTTGATCGTCCACGAGAATCGCGCGATCGCAAACGATGCCGTGTTCCGCCGCGAGTTCCTTATTCGGGCGAATCCCGGCGGAGATCACGACCATGTCGGCGGCGACTTCACGGCCATCGGCGAACTTCACGCCAGTGACAGTGGTATGCCCGAGAAGCTCCTTCGTACTCGCCGAAGTGAGTGCGGTGATGCCGAGTTTCTCGATCGTTTGTTGCAGGACTTTCCCGCCCGCTTCGTCGAGTTGCACG
>JAYSKW010000621.1:0-1123 GCA_043726085.1 Limnoglobus sp. | reverse complement strand
TTCCCTCTGCCGTTCGCTTTTTTCGGTCCGTTGTTGACAGCATCCCCACAATCAGAGACGCTATCAGTATGAGATACGCTTTTTTAGCCGCAATCCTGGTTTGCGTCGTTGCACTCGCAACGGTGTCGGCCGACAGCACCAAGCCGATATTGGTGCCGAAGAAGGTCGAGCTTCCCGCCAAGAATTTTACGCAAGATCTCGTCGAAGGCATCAAGTTCGAGATGGTTTACGTGCCGGGTGGCGAGTATATGATGGGCAGCCCCGAAGGTGAAGTGGGCCGCGGTGCCGACGAAGGCCCGCAACACAAAGTCGCACTGAAACCGTTCTGGATCGGCAAATGGGAAGTGTCGTGGGATGAATACGACTCGTGGTGGAAGAACGAATCGCTTGCACAACCATCGAAAGACCCGCCGTTCAATACTGTCGCCGATGCACTGACCCGCCCGACGAACCCGTATGTGCCCGAAGACTATAAGCACGGCCGCGAGGGCTTCCCTGCAATTTGCATGAGCCACCACGCGGCGATGATGTACTGCCACTGGTTGCGAGTCGTGACGAAGCGCGGCTACCGCTTGCCGACCGAAGCCGAGTGGGAATACGCCTGCCGTGCCGGTTCGCCCGACGCTTTCAGTTTCGGAGACGCCAGCAAGATCGGCGATTTCGTGCAGTTCAAAGATAACTCCCCCGACGAAGATCATGCCAAAGGCACGACGGCGAAGTGCGGCAGCAAGAAGCCGAACGCCTTCGGTCTTTTCGACATGCACGGCAACGTTTCCGAGTGGGTGCTCGATCACTACGACACGGAATTTTATGGCAAGTGCGCGGCGAAGCCACTCAGCCTGCAACCGGTGGTGAAGCTCACCGATAAGAAGTGGTCGCACGTCGTTCGCGGTGGCTCGTTCAAAGACCCTGCCACGTTGTGCCGCTCTGCTGCACGGCGTTCGTCGGAAGCGAAATGGATGTACAAAGACCCGCAATCGCCGCGGAGTATCTGGTGGTTGACGAACATGGATCAAATCGGCTTTCGGATCGTGTTACCCGTCGAGGAACAACTCGATTTGCTCGATCTGAAGCCGATGGTCGTGAAGAAAGCCGAGCACGACCCGATTGTCGACGAAGACAA
>JAYSKW010000620.1:0-8316 GCA_043726085.1 Limnoglobus sp. | reverse complement strand
GATCTTTACGACAAACTCAAATCGTTCACGCACGGCTACGGGACGATGGATTACGACCTCATCGGTTACCGCGAAGCCGACCTCATCCGGCTCGATATTCTCGTCCACGGCAAGCGCGTCGATGCGCTCTCGATCATCGTACACCGCGCGAGTGCGGACCGCCGCGGGCGGCGCGTGTTGCAGAAATTGCGAGAGGAAATCGATCGCCACATGTTTGAAGTGTCGTTGCAGGCCGCGATCGGCGGGCGGATCATCGCGCGGGAAACGATCGCCGCAATGAAGAAGAACGTGACCGCGAAATGCTACGGCGGCGACATTTCGCGCAAGCGGAAGCTGTGGAACAAGCAGGCGGAAGGCAAGAAGCGCATGAAGGCCATCGGCATGGTGGACGTGCCGCAGGAAGCGTTCCTCGCGGTGCTGGAAGACGATTAACGATGATTCCACCCGCCACCGAGGCTGCACTTCCGCCCACTGCCGAGGAACCCCTTCCTCCGCCGGTGCGATTGCCTGCCGCACCGAAAGCCGATTCATTCAGCCACCTCATGCGGAGCCTGTTGCAAGCCTCCGCGCTGTTCGTCATCGGCTTCCTGTTTATTCGCACATTCGCACTCGAGCCGTTCGGCGTCCCCACCGGCAGCATGGCCCCCGCGCTCATCGGCAATCACCGCGAAGCCGCCTGCCCGCGTTGCGATCACCCCGTGGTCGTCGGCGATGCAACACAGCACCAAGGCGAACGCCCCGCCGTGTGGTTCGCCGATGGCTATTGTCCGAATTGCGGTAAGCACGGCATCGACATCGGCAGTACGTGGGAAGTGCCCGGCGACCGCTTGATGGTCGATAAAAACGTCTTTAATCTGCGTTCGCCGCGCCGTTGGGAAGTCGCGGTGTTCCGCTGCCCTGTGGATATTTCCAAGCCGTACGTGAAGCGGATCGTCGGCCTGCCCGGCGAGTCGATTCGCATCCTCGATGGCGAGATTTTCGCGAACGGCGAACTCGCACGGAAGTCGCTCGAACAAGTCCGGGAAACGCGGTTGCCGATCTTCGATATGGCGTTCGCACCGCCCGGCGGTTGGTGCATCCGCTGGCTGGTCGAACCGGTGGCGGACAACCCGCGACTGCCACCGCCCTCGGCCGCGCCGCCCGCCATCGCCGATGCGAATATCGCCCGCGATGCCGCACTAATTCTCGATGCCACGAACCCCGACAAACCCGCCATCGGCCTCACGTATCGCCACTGGAACATCGACGACAAGCGCGAAGTCGCGATCGACGACACGCTCGCCTACAACGGCGCACCGCGACGCAACAAGGGCATCCCCGTTCACGAATTCACGCTCGAATGCGACCTCGAAATCGTGTCCGGTTCCGGCTCGTTCGCCTGTCGGCTCGGCGATGGTCTCGATACGGTGAAGGTCGAATTCCCGATCGGCGATGTGGCGAAACCGGCCGGCGTGCAACTGAGCCGCGACGGTGGCGACCCGCCCCGGCAGGCCGCCGGGTTAAAGATCGAAGTCGGTCGAACGTATCACTTAGAGTTCGCGTTCGTGGATCGCCGCGCGAGTGTCGCGCTCGATGGCAAAGAGATCCTTACCTCGCTCGACCTACCCGCCGATGCGGATCGTCTGTCGCGGCGCGGCCAGGTGAGCCGTCCGATTCAACTCGGCGCACGCGGCGTACAAGTCGTCGTGCATCGCCTGAAATTGTACCGCGACATTTACTACCGCAGCGAAGGCAACAACGCGATTCAGGCACCGTACCTGTTGCCCGCCACGGAGTATTTCTTCCTCGGCGATAACAGCTCGAATTCAAACGATAGTCGCGAATGGTCGATCCCTGGGGTGCCCGAACGGGATTTCATCGGTAAACCATTCCTGATTCACCAGCCGTTGAAGATCGGCCGCACGACCGTCAATGGTACCGCGCGGCCGTACCAGACGGTCGATTGGTCGCGATTGCGCTGGATGCGTTAGGCGAGAATGCGTTGTGCGGATCGCGTCGCGTCTCGAAGACTCGCCGCGACTGTCCCATGGTTACACCATGGGCTGAGAGAGCGACCCCTTCAGGGTCGGGTTCTGATCTTCGGTCCTGAAGGGATCGCTCACGTAGCCCATGGTAATACCATGGGAGGGCTGCACCCATGACCATGATCCGTGTGGCTGCCGGCTATCGAAATTAAACGAACAAAGACTCCCCGAGTACCACGCTATGTTGTTATCGATATTCGCGAAGCCGACACCGAAGGCGGACGCCAAGAAGCCGCCGCGCGATGCGGTGCGCGAGTTTCTGGAAACGATCGTCTTCGTCGTCGTGCTCGTCTTCTTGCTGAAGCAGTTCGTCGTCGAAGCGTTCGTGATCCCCACCGGCTCGATGGCCGAGACTTTGTACGGCTACCAGAAGTCGATCGAATGTTCGGAGTGCGGGTTCAAATTCCCCTTAAACAGCAGCCGTGAAGTCGAGGGCGATCCGCATATGGGCGGCGAACGCCGTGCCGTTGCGGGCTATTGCTGCCCGAACTGCCGACACAAACAGATCTTCACTAAGGACAAGCCTTCGCCGTTCAACTCGTCCGGCGACCGCGTGCTCGTTCACAAAGCGCAGTACCACAAGTTCGACCCGACCCGCGGCGATGTCGTCGTGTTCAAGTTTCCGCAGGAGCCGCAGAAACAGTACGGCGCGCTGAACTACATCAAGCGGCTCTGGGGCTTCGGCGGCGAAACCATCGCCATCTGGCGCGGCGATACGTACGTCGCTAAGAACATCCAATACCCACCCGAAGCGATGAACGACTTCGGCTTCCCCACGTATCCGCGCCCGGATCGGACCGAAGATTTGTGGCAGGCCAACTACATGTACCACAACGCCAACGTGGCCGACGAGCAGTTTGAAATCGCTCGCGCTGCCGGGTTCACCGACCCGAACAATTTCCAGATCATCCGCAAAACGGATGAGCAATTTCATGCGATGAAGCGGATCGTCTGGGACAACGAACATCAGTCGAACTACCTTGCAGGCAAGTCGGTTCCGCCACGCTGGAAGGCGGAAACCGCCGACTGGACCACCGACAACGCGGCGATGCCGAAGGCGTTCACACACAACGGCGGCAACCTCGGTTGGTTGCGGTACCGGCACCTCATCATCGACGATTTCCGCACGCTGTCCGGAACCTCACGGCCCGTCGTCGATCCCGTGCCGATCGATAACTTCCTCGGTTACAACGGCGAAACGGGCGAAAACAACGGGGGTCGTTTCTTCGTCCTCGATCGCGGGGGCGATCACAAGTTCTGGGTCGGCGATCTCATGATCGAGTGCCAGGCGAAAATCAGCGACGCGAACGCCGAGGTGGTTCTGGAACTGTCGAAGGGCGAGAACCGCTTCCAGGCGAAGTTCGCGAACGGCAACGTGACGCTCGTTCGTACGGGTAAGAACGGCAAAGAGATGGGCACGTTCGCCACGAAAATTAGTGGGCCGGGCACGTACAAACTGCGGTTCGCGAACGTCGATTGTTCGTTGCGGATCTGGGTCGACGGCCGCCGCATCGACATCGGCGCGGCTGGGGAATACGCCCCGATGGTACCCGATACGTTCGACGCGAAAGACGAGAAGCACGAAGGTTGGACGACCGCCAACGACGTCGAAGCCCCCGCCAGTATCGGCGCGAGCCAAGGCGTGGAAGTGACGAAGCTGAAGCTATGGCGCGATTCGTACTTCATCGGTGCGGACTCGTACGCGAGCATCAACGACATCAGCGCCACGAAACACACGTATTACGTCCAACCGGGTCATTACCTCTGCCTCGGCGACAACAGCGCCCAAAGCTCCGACGGCCGCGTCTGGGGCACCGTGCCCGACCGCCTGATGCTCGGCCGCGCCGCATTCGTGTTCTTCCCGCTCGACCGCATCGGATTTATCAAGTAATCGCAACGATTCTTGGCTATCCCGCACCAACGACCTCGACGCGCAGGCCAGCGGCGACTAGCAACTCGACCAATGGTACGACATCGGACGGCGAGAACCGCATGGCCATAAACAAGCCCCCGTGCCGGTTCACCCGCCCTGTGAATGCAAGCCCCTCCCGCACCGGTATCGCAATCTGCCGCTCCAGCCCATTCTCCGCCGAGAGCAACAAATTGCATGTGAGGGATGGGTTGGGAACCGGCCAGCCCTCGGCCCGAGCCGTCGCCGTCAGGCTGGCGATACGCTCCGCCCAATAGTCTGTCACCGTTACAGCGGTGTTCGGGTAGAGACAGTGAATCGACGCGATTAGGGCGTCGAAGTCTAACTGGCCGTCCGAATGTGCGTTGATGATTGCCAACGTGAGTCCTCCGGACGCCGAACAAACAGTTGCGTCGTTTTAATGTGCCCGTTCCCCGAACGGAAGTCAAATCAAATGATCGACACGTAAACCGTCAGTCACAAAATCGCACGATCGATGACCATGTCTCACCTGAGAAGCGAGCCTTCACGCACATCATACAATGCTCTCTTCACGAACCGTTTGCGAGCGGGATATCACATGAGCGATGTTTTGAACATTCTCGTCATCGACGACGACAAAAACTTGGCGATGGCGATTTCCGAGAGCCTCGAACGGAAGGGCCACGCTGTCACGGTCGTCAACACGGGCAAAGCCGGTTCGCACAAAATCGACGATGGTGATTTCGACGTCGTCCTCACCGATCTGAAGATGGCGGACATCGACGGCCTCGCGATCGTGAAACAAGTTCGCGAAAAGCTGCCCGATGCCGAGGTGTACGTGATTACCGGGCAAGGCGACGTAAAAACCGCCGTTGAGGCGATGAAACTCGGGGCCGCGCATTACTTACTCAAGCCGATCGACATGGCCGAAATCCGTGCCATCGTCGACAAGGCCGCCGAACGCGTGAAGCTCACGCAGTCGAATCGCGAACTCCGGCAACAACTCGACGAAAAATTTGGCTTTGAAGGCGTCGTCGGCAACGGGCCGAAGATGCAGGATGTGTTACGCAAACTCAAGGCATTCGCCCCGACCACGGCATCGGTGCTCATCCTCGGCGAGAACGGCACGGGCAAGGAACTCGCCGCAAAAGCGTTGCACACGAACAGCCCGCGCAAGAACAAACCGTTTGTCGCAATGAACTGTGCCGCACTTAACGAGAACCTGCTCGACGACGAGATGTTCGGCCACGTCAGCGGCGCGTTCACCGATGCGAAAGGCGAGCGGAAGGGGCGCTTCGAGTACGCCAACGGTGGCACACTGTTTCTCGATGAAATCGGTGACATGCCGTTATCGCTGCAATCGAAACTGCTGCGAGTATTAGAGAACGGCGAGATCGTTCGCATCGGGGCGAACGCGCCGATCAAGGTCGATGTCCGCGTGATTGCGGCCACGAACCGCGACCTCGACGTCGCGGTCAAAGAGTCGAAGTTCCGCGTCGACTTACTCCACCGCTTGAAAGTCGGCGTCATCCGCTTGCCCGCACTCCGCGAACGCCGCGACGACGTGCCGTTGCTTGCCAATCACTTCCTGAAGGAACTGATAGCGAAGCACGGCAAGAAGGTCATGGGCATCACCGAACCGGTACGTCGGGCATTCGCAGGGTATGCGTGGCCGGGGAACGTGCGCGAGTTACGAAATATGCTCGAAAGCATGGTACTTCTCGACCTCGATGGCATCCTCGGGCCGGACGATTTGCCCGAAGATAGCGGGCTGCTGCCGAACGAACCGCACGCGCCACCCGGCAACGCGTATCACACGATCGACGGTGCCGACGGCCTCGTCGGTCGCTCGCTCGCCGACGTCGAACGCTACTACACCGAGAAAGCCCTCGCCATTGCCGAAGGCAATCGCGAAGTCGCCGCAAAGATGCTCAACGTCGGCGAACGCACGCTTTACCGCAACCTGCAAAAGTGGAAAAAAGACGACGAGGAGCGCACGTCACACGTTACTTCTTAACGGGCGCAATCACTCGCTGCCATCGTGCGGGCATGGTTTCCCATGCGGCTTGGTATGTCGCTTCGAGCGGGATCAGAATGTGCGCGTCGGCCGCGAGGAAGAGCGGCATGTCCGGGAGTGATTCCCCCACGGCAACGGTCTCGATGTACGCCTGCGTAATCAGGCTGCATTCGTACGCCACCAGCGTCAGTGGGCGTTCCAGCGGCAACGAAAATGGATCGTCTTCGACGTGTGCCCAGATCGCGGTGTGGATGCCTTGCGGATCGCGACGGCCCGGCGGAAAAGGGTCGATCAGTAGCAAGTGGATGCGGTGTTCGAGTAGCTCGCACGCCTTCTGAATGAAGGCGTTGAAAGCATTCGTATTGTTCTTGTTCCCCGGCGAAACGATCTCGATCATCGCGACGATCCGGTCGCCGCTGACGTGTCGCACTGCGATCGAGCTTTTCTTGCGACGATGAAACTCCGCCGGCGACTGGGCGTAGTGCGTCGTCTTCGGTTTCGTACGTGCCAGAGTGGCGGTTCCGCCACTCGCGTACTCCTCGCCCGTGATGTCTTGCAGCGTCAGCACATCCAGACCAAACCCGGCGGCTTGCTGTTCCGCAAGGGCGTAGTAGTCCTCCGGCAGCAATCCGCGGTTAAGGGCACGTTTGATTTCGGAAATCCACTCGTGGTGGAAATCGTGGTAAATCCCCGCTTCGACTCGCGTCCAGTCGTGCATCGGCATGGCAATTCCTCCGAGCGATATTGTACTGCCGAACTCGGGCTTCACATCTGCGACGGCGAAGAATCACGAAGGTGGGAACAGATCGAAAATCGCTTCCGCTTCGCGAATTCGCAAACGACGCGGCGCGTTCATATCCAATGTTGCAACGGTTGCTCGGCCGACGAGTGATAAACCGCGAATAAAAAAGTTGTGCCACTCGAAATGATCGGTCCAGGAATCGTGCCGAGGATGAAACAACGGCACGACAGAATCGGTTGTTGGATCCATCGCCACGGTTCGGCTCGATTTGTGAAGATTACAACTCGGATAGGCCAAACAGAGATTGGTGTCTGAGTCATTGCCGCCAGCCGAACGCGGCAAGATATGTTCGATGTGGAACGTCGCACCTTGCAACGATTGATGCATTCGGCAGTATTCGCACCGCCCATTCGCGCGTGTCAATACACGACGTACAGTGTCTGCCCACGATGCATTCATGTTGGCCGACGACCCAACACTTGCATTGCACGTGCGCGCAACAGGCTCAGCGTTTCACTGAGTTCTACAAGCGATTCCAAGTCTTCTCGTTCTTGCGAATTCAATTGGTCCTCGGTATTACGATCCATTAGGGATTGCAGCCGGGCATCGATTTTCGATGGCAACCGCACATCGGCGAACGATTGCAGCAACTCACGTGGCGTATTGAGCATGGTGGTCATCGCGTTCCTCCAGTGACAGTTTATCACTTCCGCGGCACTGCGAGCAATTCCGGGTAAGGTGCGTGTGGATAATTCGCGGGCAGATAAGAGATTGCCAGTTCGGGGGTTTCGAGCTTTGCGCCATCCTGCGCTCGCGATGCGATCGCGCGATCCAGAATCCCGCTCGTCAGCAACGTATGTTCGACGGGATAACTCGGCTGGCCCGTGTGGATCATCGTTTCGATGGCCTTCAACAGATACGCAAAGTGCGGGTGATTCGGCTCGGGGCGTTCTTCAAATCCCGTCGCGATCGGTTGTCGCTGTCCCTTGAGTTTGAGCGCCACTGCCGTTCGCGAGATGCACTGAAACATGAACTGCGCGCCGCGTAACCCGTCGGTATACTCGAAGAGGATCAGTGCCGCTTTTTCGTCTTGTCGCATCGTTTTCTTGCCCACTTTGGGCACGATCGCGAATGCCGCCTCTAAGACATCGTTCGCCACCAGGCCATCGTCGACGGCCTTCCACATCGCCTTTCCCTGAAGGAACTGCACCCACTTCACTCCGCGTTCCGCACTGCGCCGTCGCTCCACGAGGCTTTGATAGCATTCGAGGGCATGGCTGCCGTACACATCCAGCCCGCTGTAGCCGATCCCGACGGCCGATTCGATCTCGCAGCCCATCGGCACGGCAATCTCCGGCGTCCGAAAGCTGACGGGCAGCGAAGAACCGGCCATGAACGGAATCTTCAACTTCTTGGCACGGTCGACCATCCATTTCGCGTCGGCCCAGACCGGCCCCAGATGCTTGTCGCTGAACACCGGCACTACGCGGCCGAACTTCTCGAATGTGTTGCTGATTGCCTCGAAGAATCGTCGTCGCGGGTACAGTTGCTGCCCGCGATCGTTCACCGGATAGTCGCCGTGTTCGCCGATGCTGATGACGCCATCGACGGGGATGCGATCCCCGCCGACCGTCACGGCTTT
>JAYSKW010000619.1:0-3314 GCA_043726085.1 Limnoglobus sp. | reverse complement strand
CCGACAGTGCATTCACGCGATCACTTCAAACCTTACGGGTTTTAGTCGCGGATACTCTGTCGGGCCTCATCGCAAAGCCTCTTCGACCACGACCTACGGGTTCTGAAACGTTGAAAATACAATTTGGCCCGTGAACGGTTACTTAGAATCTACCTTGATTTAGTCATGTTTCAATTGGCTTCTATACAATTCAGATGACATCATTTCCTGCTTCGTCCACGAAGGATTCTCCGTTGCCAGTGAAGACTTGCCCCATTCAGGCTGAGCTAATTGCGTTCCGCAGTGGGGTGCTCGTCCTCGAACAGCACTTATCAGTGGCGCGGCACCTCAAAGTCTGTGCCGAGTGTCGCAATCGCGTGGCCGCGATTTTGCCGAACATGGCCACCGACATGCCGACCTCGACTACGCAGTCGATATTCGACGAACTGCGCCAAGAAACGACGCTGAACGATGCGCTGATGACGACGGTTGGGCCGTATGCGATCATTCGGATGATCGGCAAAGGCGGCATGGGCATTGTTTACGAAGCCGAACACGAGAAGTTGAAGAATCGCGTGGCGTTAAAGGTGCTGCCGCGTTCGATGGTTGCCGAGCCGGGATTGCGGGCGCGGTTTCGCCGCGAGTGGGAAGCGATCGGGCGGCTCGATCACCCGAACATCGTGCGGGCGCTTCATGCGGGCGAGGCCGATGGCGTGCCGTTTCTGGCGCTCGAACTCATCAACGGGCCGGATTTTAGCAAGGTCGTCCAGCGAACCGGCCCGCTCTGCCCCGCCGACGCCGCAACGGCCATCCGGGCGGTGGCGCTCGGCCTTTCGCATGCCCACATGCAAGGCGTCATTCATCGCGATGTGAAGCCATCGAACGTACTCCTCACCGAAGATGGTACGGTGAAATTACTCGACATGGGGCTGGCGAGCCTTACGGCGGGGGTCGATTCGCAGATTACGGGGTCGTCGTACCTCGGCACCGCGGACTACATGGCCCCCGAACAATGGGACGATGCGGCAAACGCGACGCCGCGTTCGGACCTGTATTCGTTGGGTTGCGTGCTCTATTATTTGCTGGCGGGTCAGCCGCCGTTCACCAGCCCGGCGTATGCGACGCCGCACGCCAAAATGCGAGCGCACAAGGAACGGCCCGCACCGTTGGTGCTGTCCGCGCCGCCAGTGTTGGCCGCAATTTTGGCGTCACTATTGGAAAAATCGCCCGATCGGCGTCCGTTAAACGCGATGGCGGTCGCCGACGCCCTCGCGCCGTTGGCCACGGGTAAACTCGACCGGTTGGCGATGGCGGCGGCGAAAGACACGGGACGCGCCTTCGCCGATGGCCCCGACACGATGCCGGGCCTACCCTCGTTCGTTAACGAGGAACCCACCTCGCAGCCAGGGTTCTTCCGTCGCTGGTTCGCCCGTTTACAAGGTAAGAATCGGCCATGACCGTACCCGAAGCCCTGGCGGAAGCCGACCTCGACGCCGCGCTGAGTATCGTGAAAACGCAGTTGCAAGAGGCACCGAATGATGCGGCGCTGTTGTTGCTTCACGTCGAATTGCTTGCGATTGCGGGGCGCGTTCGCGGTGCGTGGCGCGAACTACAAATGATCGAATCGCCCGATCCCGAATGGCCGGTGGCACGGCGTCGATTCCGGCAGATCTTGCGAGCAGCGCACGATCGCTCGCGCGGAAAGCGGCCCGAGTTTCTGTTCGATGCGCCGCATCATGCGCGACGGCGTTGGCAGGCGATACGCTGTTTGCGAAACGGCGAAAGGGAAGCGGCCGCCGACAAGATGGATCGCGCCGACGACAGCAGCCCGCACCTCATCGGCCACATCGATGGCCGCGAGTTCGATGGACTTCGCGACATCGACGATCGATTCGCCTCGGTGTTGGAAGCATTCATCGGTAAACGTTACGTCTGGATTCCGTTCGAGCAACTCCGCCGCGTGACGATCCGCCCCGCCGTCAACGTGCTCGATTGTGCATTTCGCCCCGCACAATTGCGGCTATCCGACGCGACCGAGTGGGACGCAATTTTGCCGATGTGCTACCCGCACATCGATAGCCAAGGCGACGGTTTCAGCCTCGGTATCGAGACCGATCACATTCCCGAAGACGGCCCCGCCCGCTGTTTCGGCGGCAAGCAACTGCTATTAGGCGACGAGGAAGTCGACCTCGCCGAGACGAAGCAAATCGACTTCCGGAAGAATTAGCGGCGACGCGCAGTCATCGTAGCGGAGCGAGTGTGCATCACCCATTCGCAACGTCGCCCGTACCATCTCGCCGACGCGGTCCGCTCCGCAAAGCCTGCGCGTCGCGGTGGATTCCATCTGGGTTCTTTTCGCGAAACTACTATGAATACCCGCACGGAACACGATGTTTCTCGGTGCCAATTCAGGTGGAATGGCGTTGTCCAGATCGATATGGAGCGATTTGAAGCCGCGTCAGGACGCGATTGAAACGGCGTTGCGGGCCGCGTTACATCGGCACGCCGCGAACGCCCCACCCATTTTGCTCGAAGCGATGGCGTACAGCTTGCTCGCACCCGGTAAACGCCTGCGGCCCCTGTTGTGCGTGTTAGCCTGCGAGGCCGTCGGCGGGCGACCGGAGCAATCGCTACCGGCCGGTTGTGCGGTCGAGATGATCCACACGTATTCCCTCATTCACGACGATTTACCCGCGATGGACGACGACGATTTGCGTCGCGGACTGCCCACGTGCCATAAGAAATACGGCGACGCGATGGCGATCTTGGCCGGGGATGCACTACTATCGATTGCATTTGAAGTGCTGGCAACAGGTTGCGATTCGCGCATTGTGGCGGTTAGTTGCATAGAATTGGCATCGGGATCGGGCGCGGTGGGCATGGTCGGCGGACAAGTGTTGGACTTGCAGGCCGAGGGCCGGGTGGCCGCCGATCGACACGTGGCGTCTTTGGAAGAGATTCATCGTCGGAAAACGGGGGCACTATTTCGCTCGTCGTTGCGGCTCGGAGTCTATGCCGCGTGTCTGGCACCGGAAACGCAGACTGCGGCGTTAGCGAACATTGACCGGTACGCAGACGCCTTCGGGTTGGCATTTCAGGTGACCGACGACTTGCTCGACGTCGAAAGTTCGGCAGAAAAAACGGGCAAGCGGGTCGGGAAAGATGCCGCGCGGGGCAAGTTGACCTATCCTGGCTTACTTGGAGTCGAAGAAAGCCGACGGAAAGCGCTGCAACTGGGGCACGATGCCGTTGCCGCCGCGAGGGCACTCGGGCCGGGGGGCGAACCTCTTGCCGCACTCGCGCAGTTTGTCGTCGATCGGGATCGATAAATCAGC
>JAYSKW010000618.1:0-4472 GCA_043726085.1 Limnoglobus sp. | reverse complement strand
TGGCGGACGACATGTGCTTCGTGCATTCGATGACCGCGAAGAGCAACACGCACGGCCCCGCCGAAAATCAGATGAGCACGGGGTTCACGCTCGATGGCTTTCCCGGCATCGGTTGTTGGGCGAGCTACGCGCTCGGTAGCCAGTCTCAAGAACTGCCGTCGTTCGTCGCGATTCCGGACCCGCGCGGCAAGCCGCAAGTGGGGCCGAACCACTGGAATAGTGCTTTCCTGCCAGCGGTATTTCAAGGGACGGCATTCACCGCAGACAAGCCGATTCCGCACCTACAACGCCCCGCGAAAATCACCGCATCCAGCGATGTGGCGACACGCGACTTCTTGCGAATGTTAAACGAATCGCACCTCGAACGACACCCCGATGACAGCGACCTCGCGGCACGAATCGCGAGCTACGAGATGGCCGCGAAGATGCAGTTGCGCGCCGCCGAGGTGGCTGATCTTTCGAAGGAAACCAAGCGCGACCATACCGCGTATGGCACCGATTCGCCGAACAAAGTGCAAGCCGGTTTCGCACGGAATTGCCTGCTCGCGCGCAGACTTTTGGAGCAAGGCGTGCGCTTCGTGCAGCTGTTCAACGGATCGTACGCGATGGGCGAAGGCGTCGGGAATTGGGACGGGCACAAGTCGCTGAAAACGCAATACGACATCCACGCGCCGATCCTCGATCGCCCGTGTGCGGCACTCTTGAAAGACCTCAAAGCGCGCGGGCTACTTACGGATACGCTCGTCGTGTTCGTGACCGAATTCGGGCGAATGCCGACGTTCCATAAGGCGCGAGTGGCCGCGACCACAACCCGAAAGGCTTCACCGTGTGGCTAGCGGGGGCGGGGGTAAAGGCACCGTTTTCGTACGGGGCCACCGATGAATTCGGCTACCACGCCGTCGAGAAACCGGCGAGGATCTACGATTTGCACGCGACGATTTTGCACATACTCGGGCTGGATCACGAGCGATTATCGATCTACCACAACGGCATCGAACGTCGGCTAACGGACGTTCACGGCCACGTGATTCACGACATTCTGCGTTAAGATTTCGGGCGAAACGCTTTCACAATGGCTTCGTGGGTAGTGAGAAATGGCCCGCCGATGAGATCGATACAGTACGGCACCGCGGGCATGATCGCCTGAAGGCAGTCGCTGATCGCGCTCGGTTTACCCGGCAGATTCACAATCAACGATTGCCCGCGAACGCCCGCCGTTTGCCGCGACAAAATGGCGGTGGGCACGATTTTCAACGATACCGCACGCATCAACTCGCCGAACCCCGGCAGCATTTTGTCGCACGTCGCTTCGGTCGCTTCGGGTGTCACATCGCGCAGTGCCGGTCCCGTGCCGCCGGTGGTAACGATGAAGCAGCATTTGTCCTCATCGCACATCAACCGCAAATGTTGCTCGATAAGGTGGCGTTCGTCGGGGATGATTCGCGCGATGGCTTCCCATTCGCACGAAAGGACTTCCGTCAGATACTCGCGGATCGCGGGGCCTCCTCTATCTTCGTAAACGCCCTGGCTCGCGCGATCCGAGATCGTGAGTATGCCGATTTTAATTGACGCAGTCACGGGGAACTCTCTGGGATTGACGGTTTTTCGCGGTTGTCGCCGTTCCGGAAAGTATACCAAACTCATCGTTCGTACCACCCTTCGGGAGGCGATCATGGTTTGGTCGTTCCATTCTGCGACATCGCTGATCTTCGGTCGCGATGCCGTGCAGCAAGTTGGCGACATCGCCAAGCGGCACCGCGCGACGCGGCTGTTCGTCGTCACCGATGCGGTTTTGGTGAAGGCGGGCATCGTAGAGCAAGTCCATCGCCCACTGTTGGCCGCGGGCCTGACGATAGATATTTTCGACGCGATCCAACCGGAGCCGGCACTCGAAATTATACGCACGGCCATCGATGCGGCACGACGGTTCCAGCCCGATCTCATCGTCGGCCTCGGCGGTGGTAGCAACATCGACGCGGCGAAGCTCGTCGCGATCGTGCTTGCACATGGGAAAGACCCTACCGATTACACCGGCGATTGCCGCGTTCCCGGCCCCGTCACGCCGTTGATTTGCATCCCGACCACTGCCGGCACCGGCTCGGAAGTCTCCGCCGCCGCCGTGTTCACCGACACCGAACGCAAAATCAAGGTGAGCTGCCTCAGCAACTATCTGCGCCCAATGGTGGCGATTGTCGACCCGCTTTTGACCGTCAGTTGCCCACCGAAAGTGACGGCCGATTCGGGCATCGACGCACTGACGCACGCCATCGAAGCGCTGACCGCCGTCGATCAAGCCGAGTTCGAATCGCGACCTCCCGGTGGCGAAACGGTCTATCAGGGCAACAACCCGATGGCCGACTCGATGGCGAGAGAGTGCATCGCACTCGTCGGGAAATTCCTTCGTCGTGCCGTGCGCGATGGCAACGACCTCGAAGCGCGCGACGGTATGGCGCTCGCCGCCACGCTTGGCGGGCTAGCATTTTCAAATGCCGGCGTCGCACTCGTCCATGCGATGGAGTACCCCGTCGGCGGTGCGGTTCACGTGTCGCACGGCGCGGGAAATGGCCTGCTGTTGCCGTACGTGATGCGGTTTAACCGCGTCGGCCGCGAACGACAATTTGCAGAAATCGGCCAACTGCTCGGCAGTGACGATGTCATCGGTGCCGTCGAACAACTGCGAATCGACATCGGCATCCCGACGCGGTTGCGCGATCTCGGCGTGACGCCCGAAATGCTACCCAACCTTGCGGATAAGGCGTTTGCGATCAAGCGACTCATGCGAGTGAACCCACGAATGCCGACGCGCGACGACATCCTGGACATCTACCGCAACGCCTGGTGAGGCCATTTATGAGCGATGTTCGCAAACAACCGCGTTCGTGGATTGTCCTCGCCGGTATCACCGTGGTCGTGGTCGCGTTCGTCTTTCTCGGCATCTCGTGGGCAAAGTCGCCGAACCAAATGCCGATGCGAGACTTCGTCGAATATTGGTCGGCTGGTGCGGTGAATCTGCGTCAAGGCAACCCGTACGATTCGGACGAACTGCTTCCCATCCAGCGGGAAATCACACGAGATCCTGATTTAACGCAAGCGACGATGATGTGGAATCCGCCGTGGGCGCTCGCGATTTTCACGCCACTCGCATTGTTACCCGCGAATACCGCACACCTCGTTTGGTTGATCGTGCAACTCACTGCCAGCCTGGTGTCAGCCGAGTGGCTATGGCGTACGTACGGTGGGCACCCTGACAAAAAAATCCTCGCGCACCTGCTCGCAATTACGCTCGCGCCGTTCCTGGTGCTGATGTGGTACGGGCAAGTCGGCGCACTCTGTTTACTCGGGCTTTCGGGTTTTTTGTTCTTTCAATCGCGAGCACGGCCGATCCTGGCGGGTGCGTTCGTCGCGCTCACGGCGCTCAAGCCGCACTTGCTGTTCGCGGTCGGGTTGCTGCTGGTACTCGATGGCTTCGTGTCGCGTCGCGCTCGCATTGTGCTGGTGTCCGGTGCTGTTATGGTGAGCTTGGCCGCGTTCGCTGCGTGGTTGTGTAATCCGCACGTTTACGAGCATTATCGCAGCGCTGGCTGGGAAACTTCGAGCAGTTCGCACACCTCACCGAAGGATTGGTACTCGCCGGTACTCGCCGACTTCTTGCGTCGTGCGATCGCCCCGGATCGATTCTCGCTCCAGTTTTTACCAACGATTTTCGTGTCGCTATTCACGATCATCTACTGGTACGTGCGACGAAACCACTGGGATTGGCGGAATGAAATGCCGCGGGCGATTCTCGCTTCGACGATTGCGGCGGCCTACGGTGCGTGGGTTTTTGACCTCGTCGTCTTACTCGTGCCGATCGTGCAAGCCACCGTCTGGTTGACTTCGATCCCCATCAGCATGCGAATTCGCATCGTCGTCGCAGCGTATCTCATGCTGAACTTCATTACCGCGATCGGCCCGATCATCGTCGGTTTTGTCGATCCGGCTATCTCGATCCCACTACACTGGTTCGTGTATTATTCCCCCGCGATTCTGATGCTGTACCTCTCCGCAGCACGCGAACGCCATCGCTCGAACGGCGCATTCGTACAACGATAACGACGCCTTTTCACGCGCGACTTAGGAGATGATTCGACATGGGGAACGAAACGGCACCCTCGAACCGACACCGCGTTGTCATCATCGGTGGCGGCTTTGGCGGCCTCTATTGTGCGCAAGCTCTGCGCAAGTCGCCGGTCGATGTCACGCTCATCGACCGACGTAATTTCCACCTCTTCCAACCGCTGCTGTACCAAGTCGCGACCGGCGCACTCTCGCCCGCGAATATTGCCTCCCCACTGCGAACGATCCTGAAATATCAGCCAAATGCGCGGGTATTGCTCGTCGAAGTCGAGTCGTTCGACTTCGCGAAAAAGGAAATTACCTTCACCGATGGCGTGAAGCAACCGTTCGATACGCTCGTACTCGCGGCCGGTTCG
>JAYSKW010000617.1:0-8388 GCA_043726085.1 Limnoglobus sp. | reverse complement strand
GGCGTGGGAACGTACGGCTGCACGGGCTTCGATGGCGGCCAGTTGCGCGGTATGTGCCGTGCGGGCCTCCACATCGATTCCAACGACATGGGCATCGTCGAGACACTTCACCTGGCGGCGTTCCACTGGGTGGTCGACGACCTTTACCGCCGACTGGCAGACTTACCGAAACCATGAAACCTGCGATTCGAGCCGAGAACCTTTCCAAGCGCTACCGCATCGGGGCGAACCCGACCGGCGACCTCAACCTGACCGAATCGGTGAAGCGGATCGTCCGCGGAACGTTCTCCAAGGTGCGTTCGCTGGTCCGCGCTGACACACCCGAAGACGAAAATTCGTTCTGGGCGGTCAAAGATATTTCGTTTGAAGTGCCGCGCGGCGAAGCGATCGGCGTCATCGGCCGCAACGGTGCAGGCAAGTCGACGCTGTTCAAACTCCTGTCGCGGATCACCGAGCCGACGCACGGCCGCCTCGAGTTGCGCGGCCGAATGGGCAGCTTGCTCGAAGTCGGCACCGGCTTCCACCCGGAACTGTCGGGACGCGAAAACATCTTCATGAACGGCTCGATTCTCGGCATGTCCCGCCGCGAAATCCTCGCCAAGTTCGATCAGATCGTCGAGTTCTCCGAAGTCGGTAAGTTCCTCGATACCCCCGTCAAACGCTATTCCTCCGGCATGTACGTCCGCCTCGCGTTCGCCGTCGTCGCGCATCTCGAACCGGAAATTCTCGTCATCGACGAAGTCCTCGCCGTCGGTGATGCGAGCTTCCAAAAACGCTGTATCGACCGGATGATTCAACTCGCGCAGTCGGGCAAAACGATCTTGTTCGTCAGCCACAATATGCAGCAAATTCCGCGACTGTGCCAACGGGCCGTCATGCTCGAACGCGGGCAGATGGTCGAGATCGGCCCCGCCGGCGCGGTCACGCAGTCGTACATGGATCGCTTGCTCACCGATGCCCGCACGAACGACCTCAGCACCAAGGCACGATCCGGCGACGGTCGCGCGCGGTTCAGTCGGGCGGGCTTGGTCGACCCCGAAGGACGGCCACTTTCGGTGTTCACCAGCGGCGACGATCTCATTTTGCGAATGGACATCACCGCGAAGTCGGCGATCGCCGATGTCGACGTGCAAGTCATCGTGCAAAATCTGTACGGGACGCGAATCGTCACGGGGTGGTCGCGCGAAGTCGGCTTCTCGATCTCGCTGCACGAAGGGACGCAGACGGTCGAATGCCGACTGAAAGGGGTTGGCCTTCGGCCCGGTCATGCCATAATGATGAATCTGTTGGCTGCGACCGGAAACGGTACGATACTCGACTCCGTCGATAATGCCGTGGTGTACGACGTGGTGGGCGACGACCGCCATCGCCATTTGTCCACCAGTGCCGACCAGGGGATTGTCGTTTACGACAACGAATGGCGTGCCGTCGGGTAACCGACGCCAAAGAACCACGAGACAAGGCTGTCCGATGAAGGTAACCGTTGCAATCTGTACGTGGAATCGCGAGGCGTTGCTCGATCGCACGCTCGAGTCGTTTCACAAATTGCGCATTCCCGCCGGGTTGGATTGGGAAATCGTCGTCGTCGACAATAATTGCACCGACGATACCGCCGCGATCGTGGCCAAACATGCCGCGAGGTTACCTGTTTTTCGCGTTGTGGAAGTGCGACAGGGCCACTCGCACGCCCGCAATCGGGCCGTCGATGCCGCACGGGGGGAACTGATCCTCTGGACGGACGACGATGTGCAAGTGTCCGTGAACTGGGTGGCGGAGTTCGTTCGCGTGGCGGACGAGAACCCGCAAGCGGGCTTCTTCGGCGGGCGCGTGACGTCGTGGTACGGCGATGATGTGCCACCAGCGAATCGGGCGCGAATCGAAGCGAACGCGACGCGGTTGGCTGCGGTGTTCTCGCTCAAAGACTACGGCACGACGGTGCGGCCATTCGCCGGTGACGAAGGTCCATTCGGGGCGAACATGGCGTACCGCACCGCACTAATGCGACGGTTCCGCTTCGACCCGATCTTCGGCCGCGTGAAGACGGAGTTGATCGGGGCGGACGAAGTCTCGGTGATTCGCGCGATGCAAGCCGAAGCGATCCCCGGTATATGGGTCGGCACGACGGAAGTGGAGCATTACATTCCGCGAGAGCGGACGACCTTGCACCACTTCTGGGCTTACTTTCATGCGCTCGGTCGGACGCACGTGCGGCTCGAAGGGCTGCCCGTTTGCCCGACGCTGTTCGGTCGGCCGCGCTGGACGGTACTCGGGTATGCGAAGGCGAGGTTGCGGGCGTGGGTCGGGCGAATGCGCGGGCGGACCGATTGGCTCGACGATTACTTGATGGCCGCAAAGTATGCGGGGTTCTTGGCCGAGTGTGCCGCGAACCGCGAACCGGCCACGGCGGGCTACCTCGTCGCACCGCGCTGGCCGGCGACGGCCCCGGTTGCATAACCCTCTCACCACGGTTGACTGTCTTCCCCGATGCCGATGCTGACCGTCGCCATTTGCACTTGGAACCGAGCCGCAATGCTCGACCGGGTGCTCGCACACATGACGAGCCTCGTCGTACCGCCGGGCGTCGAACTGGAAATTCTGGTCGTCGATAACAACAGCACCGATGAGACCAACGCCGTCGCCACCAAGCACGCGGCACACTTGCCAATACGCATCGTTCTCGAATCGACGCCGGGTATCTCGCACGCCCGCAACCGCGCCATCCAAGAGGCCCGAGGCGACATCATCGCCTGGACCGACGACGACGCCTTTCCCGAACCCGACTGGATCGCGAAACTCCTTTCCGCATTCGACAAACACGGCGCAGATCTCGTGTTCGGGCGCGTGTTGCCGCTCTGGGAATCGGGCCAGCCCCCGGCGTGGTACGGGCCGAAGTTCGCGGGCATGTTCGCACTCATCGACCTCGGCGGCGAGAGTCGAATCATCCGCGATCCGACCGTGATGGGCTTCAACGTCAACCTCGCGCTCCGTCGCAACCTCGTCGAGAAAATTGGAACGTATCGCCTCGACATCGGTACCGGACGCATGGCGGGCGGCGAAGACACCGATCTCTTTCAACGCGCCTACGGCAACGGCGCGACGGTGGTATACGAACCCGAAGCGTTGGTGCGGCACTACATTCCCGCGTCGCGATCGACGAAGCGCTTCTATCGCCGTTACACCTGGGGTGGCAGTCCGAATCACCTCAAGCTGTTGCAAGACGAAACCGCCGGCGTGCCGAAGTTCCTCGGCCTGCCGCGCTATTTCCTACGCAAACATTTGCAGTATCTCGTCGGGTATCTCTCCGGCCCGTTCACCGAGCAATCGAGCCAGACGTTCTATTGCGAACTGAAACTCATCCGCCTCGTCGGGCTGTACTGGTCGTTGCTCACGCACTCGACCCCCGAACACGTGAAACACCGCGCGGGAGAATGATCGATGCCCGCCACTTGGATCGTCCTCGTCGATTTCAACGGCCTCAGCGATACGCGAAAATGCCTGCAATCTCTGGCGGTTTCGACGATGCCCGCGAATGTCGTCGTCGTCGATAATGCCTCGAAGGTCGAAGTCGGCCCCGCTTTGCAGGCGGAGTTTCCAGCGGTGGCGTTCGTGCGTTCGCCTGTCAACGGCGGGTGGGCGGGCGGCAACAACCTCGGTGTGAAGTACGCGATTGGATGCGGTGCGGACCTGATGATTCTGTTGAACAACGACACGACCGTGCCGCCGGAGTTCACCGCGAAAATGATCGCCGCCGCCGAGGCGCACCCGAACTACGGCGTGCTCGGGCCGGTCATTCACTTCATGGACGAGCCGAACAAAGTGCAAACCACCGGCGTCGTCTTCAACCGTCCCGACCGTGCCGGTTTCTTTCAGCCGATCGACGTTGCGACGACACCCGGTTCACCTGCCGTCGTCGATGTCGACATCGTCAACGGCTGCTGCCTGATGATCCGCCGTGCGACCGTCGAGAAGGTCGGCCTCATCGACGAACGCTACTTCCTCATCCACGAAGAATCCGACTGGTGCCTGCGCGTGCAAGAAGCAGGTGGCGCGTGCGGTGTGATCGCCGAGGGGCTGGTTTGGCACAAAGGTTCGAGTTCGTTTCAACGCGAAGGCAAAGCCCTGCAACGCTACTTCGACGCGCGAAACCTACTCCGGTTATTGTTGCGCCACCGCCGCCGCTCGACTGCCCGCAAGCCGATCCCTGCACTCGTTCATTATTTGAAATACATCTTCCACCGTTACGCACACGAGAAAGATGGCGGTTTCGACAAGTCCGCCCGCGCCGTAATCGAAGGCTTTTACGACGGCCTCCTCCGTCGCAGTGGCCCCTATCCCAAAGGTTGGCGGCCCGGCTTATTCGCACTCCGCGGAATGGCTTACCTCGCCTGGCGAGTGCAGTCGAGATGATCCCCACTTCAGTTACCACATGCCGAAGTGTCGAAGGAAGCTGGGGAAACAGATAGAATCTCTCGATGAGCCACTCGATTGAAGAACTGACGGAGACGTTTCTACAGAACTGCAACGAAGCGGGCGAGAGCGAACGGCGCGTCTTGGAACGCCTGACGAAACGCCTGCATATTAGCCGTAACGCGAACCGAGATTACGAAGAGACGCTGACGGTCGGGCAACGCCTGGCCGACCGCATTGCCATCTTTGGCGGGTCGTGGACGTTCATCCTGATTTTCTTGTCGTTGCTGCTCAGTTGGGTCGTGCTGAATACGGTCGTGCTGGCTCGGTTTGACGGTGGTTTCGATCCGTACCCATACATCTTTCTCAATCTGATATTATCCATGTTGGCCGCGCTGCAAGCCCCGGTCATCATGATGTCGCAGAACCGCCATTCGGCGAAAGACCGCGCCGCCGCCGAGCACGATTACGAAGTCAATTTGAAGGCCGAGTTGGAGATTCTGGCACTCCATCAGAAGATCGACGATCGACACGCTACGCGAAAAACAATGGGGCGAGTTGGTTGCCATGCAGCAGCATCAAATCGAATTGTTGAAAAAATTAATGGGCGAACGCTTATAGCGTCCGGTATCGATGAGCAGGAACTTGTATTGGGTGGATCGTTTACCATTCGGTCGCGTGGCCATCATGCCTCGACCGAGGGGTGGAGACTGGCTCGACGATGAAATTCTCGCGTGGAAGCGCGAGAAAGTGGACGTGGTGGTTTCGCTCCTCATGCCGGACGAAGTTTCGGACCTCGATCTGGCGGCCGAACGAGACTTGTGTTGCCATAACGGCGTACGATTCTTGTCGTTCCCTATCACGGATCGCAGCGTCCCCGAATCGCGGGAAGTCTTCTCGGAATTCATCGCGGTACTCGCGGACATTTGCCGGGATGGCCATTCGATCGCAGTCCATTGCCGGCAGGGTATCGGACGGGCTGCGGTCGTTGCCACCTGCGTACTGATCCGCATGGGAATCGAACCCAACGCGGCCATCGATCTCGTCGGCAACGCACGTGGTGTGGCGGTGCCCGAAACGCCCGAACAGCGACGATGGGTATTCGATTACGCTCATTCTTTGCCGAAACCACCGACAGCCACGGGGTGACCGACATGTTCCCACTGACACGACGCGATGCGATCACCCGTTGCGGGACGGGCCTCGGCATGATGGCTCTCGCCGGAGTGATGGCCGACGATGCGCGTGCGGCACCGGCGACCGATCCGCTCGCCCCTAAGCCCGGTCACTTTGCCGGCAAGGCGAAACACGTCGTTCACTTGTTCATGAACGGCGGGCCGTCGCAGGTCGATACGTTCGACCCGAAGCCCGCGCTCGACAAGTATCACGGCAAGCCGCTTCCGACCACGAACCTTCGCACGGAACGCAAGACCGGCGTGGCGATGCGGTCGCCGTTCGCGTTCAAAAAATATGGCAAATCGGGTATCGAGGTGAGCGAGCTGTTCGCGAAGACTGCCGCACACGTCGACGACATGTGCATCATCCGGTCGATGTATGCGGACGTGCCGAACCACGAGCCGTCGCTGATGCTCATGAACTGCGGTGATGGTCGCTTGCCGCGTCCGAGTTTCGGTTCGTGGGTGACTTACGGCCTCGGCAGCGAGAACCGCAACCTGCCGGGATTCGTCGTCATGTGCCCCGGCGGCTACCCGATCGTCACCACCCAAAACTGGCGTTCCGGGTTCCTGCCGGGCGTCTACCAAGGGACGTATCTCGACACGAAACATACCGAGGTCGATAAGCTCGTCGCGTTCATCCGCAACTCGGACATGCCCCTGACACGGCAGCGCGATCAACTCGACCTCGTGAAGGCGTTGAACGACGAACACCTGGCCGCACGGCAAGCGGACGCGCAATTGGAGGCGCGCATCCGTACGTTTGAACTCGCGTTCCGGATGCAGTCCGAAGCGACGGATGCGTTCGATTTGACCAAAGAAACGAAGGCCACCCGCGAACTCTACGGCGATACGACGCACGGTCGGCAACTGCTCTACACGCGCCGGCTGATCGAACGCGGGGTACGGTTCGTACAAGTTTGGAGCGGGGCCGGGCAACCGTGGGACAACCACGACGGTCTCGAAAAACAACACGCGAAACTCGCCGCCGACTGGGATAAACCGATCGCTGCGTTCCTGACCGACCTCAAGCGAGTCGGCTTGTTCGATAGCACGTTGGTGCAATGGGGCGGCGAGTTCGGACGCACGCCCGTCGCCGAACTGCCCGCGTTGAACGGCCGCGACCACAACCACTACGGCTTCACCTGTTGGCTGGCCGGCGGCGGTGCGAAGGGTGGAACCGTCGTGGGCGCGACCGACGAATTCGGCTTCAAAGCCGAAGAGAACCGCGTCCACGTCCACGACCTGCACGCGACGATGTTGCACCTACTCGGCTTCGACCACGAAAAGCTAACCTACCGCTACGCCGGCCGCGACTTCCGCCTCACCGACGTCCACGGTCGGATCGTTAAGGAAATCGTGGGATGAAAACAGGTCTTCGTAGCGGAAGTCGCGAGACTTCCGATAATGAAAAAGCTAGAAGAACAAGGTAAACCGGTTCCCAAGCCGCCAGCGGGGGGGGTAGCCGATTCCGTTGCCCATGCCAAAAAAGTAAGATTCTTCCAAACTCCGTGGATACAGAAGTATGCCATCTCAGAGAATCCGGAAATTTAACTACGCAAGTGTCATCACAGCGTGTGGATCATATTCCCAGGCGGTATCATTGGATACCGCATTCCGACACTGGTTCATACGGTATGCTCTGCTGTCAATACTAATCGGTCAATATGGCATACGAATCTGCGTCTTGAATGGCATGACATTAAGCGGTATTATTGGGCTAGTAATGGCGACTATGTCAACTCTTTTCGCGGTACATTCATTTCTTATAGCAAACAAATTGAATCTGATTATTATTACATATGATAATTCGTTGTTTTTCTCCATACAATATTGGCGTTTTGTCGCCTTCTTTCGTGTTATTCCTTTTGCTACTATCCGCGCTATTGGCGTTCACGCTACAATACCAGAAAACGAATTAATACTAATACTACACCTTGCAAATCAAGATCAGATTATCCTAGACACATCACTAGAGGCAACTCGTTTACACCAAATTCGACGTGCTATTGCTTCCGGTGTTGGTTTGCCAGATTCGGATTGTTGCGAGCTTGCTACACCACCGACAGCGTGACCGTCGGCACCAACGGTGGAACAGTACGTCTACGATGCATGGAATCGCATTAAGATCGTAAAGGACTCGGGCGGCACAACGCTCAAGACGTACGGCTACGATGCGATGAGTCACCGAGTATCGGAAACCGTCGGCAGCAACACGACGGATCTGTATTATTCCGCAGGTTGGCAGGTGTTGGAGGAACGAGTCAACGGCACCAGCAAATATCGCTACGTTTGGAGTCCCGTCTACGTCGATGCCATGATCTTGCGCGATCGCCTCGACGCAAGTGAACGCATCTGGGTGCAACAAGACGCAAACTTCAACTTCACTGCCATCACCGACAACAGCGGCGTTGTGCTGGAGCGATATGCCTACGATTCGTATGTCAAAGTCACTGTGATGAACGCGAGTTGGGGCACAATCAGCAGCAGTGCGTTCGGCTAGGTGGATCTGCATCAAGGCGGACGACTAGATGCGGTAAGCGGGCTGTTCCCTTTCCGTAACCGCGATTACTCACCAGCGCTCGGACGCTGGGTAACGATGGATCCGATAAAATATGATTCAGGTGAAAACAATCTTTACTTAGAGCGTCCGGAAAATATGACTCCATTGGCATGAAAACAGCTCTGGCATGGGGTTTCTCTGTCTGGAGGGTCGGTCATGAAAGTTCTCGTCTCCGATGAATTGTGGTCCCGCGTCGAGCCGTTGTTGCCACCGCTGGAAGTGCGGCGGTTCCGCTTTCCCGGT
>JAYSKW010000616.1:0-6527 GCA_043726085.1 Limnoglobus sp. | reverse complement strand
GAAGCCGTGCGATTTGAGATCGAGATCGCGAATAATTTCCGGTCGCAACAGGCTGTTGACGTACGCCGCCGTGGAGACTTTGAAGCCCGGCCACGTTTCTTCGGTGATGCAGCAACCGCCGATAATTTCGCGACGCTCAAGAACGAGTACGCGCCACCCCGCGCGTGCCAGATACGCCGCCGTAACGAGGCCATTGTGGCCCGCACCAATAATAATCGCGTCGTAAGTTTCAGACATGGAGTCGCCAGTGGGAGGAAAGCTGTCAGCTGTCAGCTTACAGCGGTCAGCAAGCAAGAACCAGCCTGCAATATGGCTCTTTTCTTGCTGAAAGCTGATCGCTGAAGGCATCTGGCTGACTGCTGACCGCTTCTGGTTACAGCGGATCCGGCGGTGGCATTCGGCGCGGCTTCGCTGGGGGTTCGGGATAGGGCGGGGTCGATGGGAATTCAAACTTTGGCGGTTCGACTTTTGGCTGAGGGAAGGGCTTCTTCGGCTCGGGTTCGAGCTTCTTTGGCTCTTGCGATAACCACAATGGTACTTCTGGTGGTTTGACAACTGGTAAGGGCATGGCGAAGTCGTGGGCAGCCATCATGTCGATGTCGAGCGATTCCCCGGCGTGAATGCGGATGAGCTGCTTCTTCGATGTGAGTGTGCCGTTCCAGGTGAAGGTAGCAATGAACTCGTAGCTGAACGTGCCGCCGTACGGCAACGGTGGCGTCACGAACTGACGTATGGATGTCATCTGCTCGGTGCGCTGGCCGTTGATCGTCAGCGTTGCGCCGACGGGAACCCGCACGGTGGTGTACGCCACGCTCGATGTGGCATCGGCGGACATCTCGCGAACGACGGGAACCGCAACCGCAACGATGCCGATAATGCCCGCGAATAATAGCCACTTGCGCATGGGTGCCTTCCCTGAAACAGCCGAGGTAGCAAGATGGGATTATTTCACGAAAGTGCGGGTTTGCAGTGCAGTGACCAATGGATCGCGACTAGGAAAAGTGTGCATCGGACGGGCGCGATTCGTACAACCGCTACCGTTTGCCGAAACGATAACCAACGAGCGCGAACACGGTCCCGAGCATCGCCCCGACGTGGAAATCGCGGATCGGTTCGACGTTTGGTATCGCGACGAGTTTGTGCGCGGCCACCGTGACGGCGGCACCGAGGACGACGAGCAAACTCATGCGTACGCCACGGTAAAACATCGACGTCAGTAGCAGCACACCCGCCCAGCCAACCGTCGCCGTATCGCACCAGTTCGTTAGGAACGATGGTACGCCGGGGATGGTCAGCGGTTGATATTGGATCGCCGCCGTTTCGCCGATAATGCGGCTCACTGAGATCACCTGATTCTGAATCGACCACGCCACACAACCGCCGAGAAATACCGTCGCCATCACGCCTCGCACGTACGGCCCGAGCACCAGTAGCAATGCATTTCGGAGTTTGTCGCCCGAAGGAATTGCCGGTTTCTCGGCCTGATGGATTAGACGATGCACGTTCGGGATCGTTCGCGAGCGCGGTGCGTCTTTCTGTTTATTCTCCGCCGAACGTATCGCGTCGGCTTGCCGCACCATCGCGTTCGCGACTTCGGTTGCCGCATGACGTGCCGCACGGATCGTCAGGCCCGTCGAGACGAGTCGATCCGTTTCGACCTGGATGAGTAACTTGCGTTCTTTGGCCGCCTGTCGCGATTGATCGGCACGGTCGAGCAAATTCAGGATCGGCTCGCGCCACACGGCAAATTTTTCACGCCGTCCCGCATGTTCGCCGCGCAGTAATTTGTTTCTCGCGGCGATCTTGGCCTCGTAGCCGAAGAGTTCCTCGAAGAATTCTTCCCACATTCGCCCCGCATACTTGGCCACGAACTGACGAAGCTGATCTTCGTCCATGCCGAGCACGCGCATCCGCCGCAACAGCCGTTCGCACCCAACGAGCGCCGCACGGCGTTCGGCCGCAACGGTGCGGTCGAGGCTTAGACGTAGCGCGAACGCCAACCCCGCCGCGATCAGCCCAAAACCGACCCAGACCCAGAACAACTTCAGCATCCAAAGGAAGATCGCGAACATGACGACCGTGGCGGCAAAGATGAGCCAGTCGCCGACGGACAGACCCATGACAAACTGACGTAATCGCCTAAAAAGGTGCGTTTTCTGCGTGAGTCCGTTCACGAGGAAATATATCCCTGCCAACTGGATCACCATCCCAGCGATGCCGAACGCCCACTCGAGCCGACCGACCAGCGTGAGGATGATCGTGGAAATCAGGCACACCGTCAGGAAGCCGGTGATCGCCCGCGAACGTAGCACGGCCGCCGGTGCGCCGATGTACTGATCGACGCAATCTTCGAGTGCCGCAATCTGTTCTTCGCGTGCGGAAACTTGCCCCGTGTGGTGGACGCCGAGCCATTGTTCGAGCGTGCGAACGACTTCAGCCATCGTTTGGAATCGCTCGCCGGGGTGCTTCGCCATCATGCGTTGAATAACGCACGAAAGCTCTTTCGGCACGCGGTTGGCAATTTCTTCGGGCGGGATGAGATGCTGATACGCATGGGCCGTCATCAACTCGACGGCGGTGTCGCCCTGGAACGGCGGCTGCCCCGTGACCATGACATACAGCGTGCAACCGAGCGAATAAATATCGGCACGATGATCGACGCTCGCCGCATCGCGACACTGTTCCGGCGACATGTACGCAGGCGTACCGAGTGCGATTCGCACGCCGGTCATGTCCGGTGGCAAACTGTGCAGCCCGCTTAACGAGGCCGCATCGGAATCGACCTTATCCGCATCGCGCGAAAGGTCCGGCGTTTTCACCAAACCCAAGTCGGCGACTTTCACCAAACCGTGCTCGTCGATCAGCAAATTATCCGGCTTAATGTCGCGGTGAATCATTCCACGATCGTGCGCGTGTTTCAGCCCGCGTGCGGCTTGTAACGTGTACCCGACCGCCGATTCCGGATCGATCTTGCCATCGGAGCGAATCGCGTCGGCGAGCGTGCGGCCCTGCACGTACTCCATGCTGAAGAACCGCATCCCGTCGGCTTCTCCGATGTCGTAAACTTGCACCAAATTCGGATGATTCAGCTGCGCTGCTGCGTACGCCTCGCGCGTGAATCGCGCCACAAACACGGGGTCGTTCACCCACGCACGGCTCATGACTTTCAGCGCCACCGGCCGATCGAGCGATAGTTGCCGTGCCAGATAGACCGTGCCCATGCCGCCGCGGCCGATCACGCGATCGATCTGGAAGCCGGGGATCGTTGGTGAAATAGTAGTGGGCGCTGGTGTTTTGCGAACGAAATTGTGCGAGTTGAGATCGACGCATTCCGTCGGCGTCGTCGAACTGAATGGCAGTCGCTGCGAACCGGGGTAAGGCGTAACTTCCGTCGATGCCAACCCGCTCATGTACGAAAGTTGCCCGCCAGACTTCGACAGCGATTCCATCCCGCCCACGCTCGAATGCGCCTCGACGAGTTCGCGCGTTCGAGCGGCTTCAGATCGCAGTCGCGGGAAGAAGCGATTGCACGATTGGCAGCGCGTCACCGGCATCCCATGCGTGGATGGCGGATCTTCGTGAACGGCTTGGCAGTAAGGGCAATCACTGGACACAAGGCGTCCTCGGCAGGCAGGTCGATACGCGCATTCGACCGGGTTCGTTCCGGTTGTTCTGAAGCGAAGGGTAGTTCACGATTGCGCGAAAGAACGGAATTTCCAGCCGCCTCATCGCGAAGTGGTGCGGGTCAAAGTGCAGAATTAAGCCCGTGGCCGAACGCGATTCGCGCAGGCAATAATTACCCCACGGGGCGTGCCTGCATTCCGACGGCGGCTCGGACGAGTTCCATCGTTTGGGTCGTTTCGCGACGGGCGCGTATCGCGCCTTGGCGAAGAATCTTTTCGACCGCAGCGGGGTTGGCCGCGAGTTGTTTGCGTTTCAATCGGGCCTGCGCGAATTCCGCGTCGATCTTCGCGAGCAACAATTTCTTTGCGTCGCCGAAGCCAAACGCCCGGCCCTTTCGGCTCTCGGCTTCAAGCAGTGGGTTGCGATATTGCTCCGCGAGTTTCGCTAATTCTTCGCCGTTCGCGAACAGTTTGTACAACGCGAACACGTTGCAGGTGTCGGGGTTTTTCGGCGCGTCGAGTGGCGTCGAATCGGTGAGGATGCCCATCACCGTCGTTTGCAGGGCTTTACCTTCCGCGAAGATGTCGATGGTGTTGCCGTAGGATTTGCTCATCTTGCGGCCGTCGGTACCCTGCACCACGGCGGCCTCGGCGAGATGGCAATCGGGTTCGGGGAACACTTCGCCGTACGCTTGGTTGAAATAGCCTGCAATGTCGCGCGTCATTTCGAGGTGCTGGACTTGATCGCGACCGACCGGCACGCGGTTCGAACGCACGATGAGAATGTCCGCCGCCATCAGAATCGGGTACGTGAACAAGCCAACCGTCGGGCTGATGCCGTTCGCGATTTTATCCTTGTACGAGTGCGCCCGTTCGAGCAGGCCCATGCCGCTGACGGTCGAAAGAATCCACGCGAGTTCGCACACTTCGGGAATATCCGACTGCCGGTAGAACACCGCCTTCTCGGGATCCAACCCGAGTGCGAGATAATCGAGCGCCACATCGCGGACGTTTTCACTCAAAATCTCGCGTGCCGTTTTCGGCGTGCGATTGTTATTTCGCGCGTCTTCGACTTCCTTCGCCTCGGCTTCCTTCAGCGTCGTTAGTGCATGATAATCGGCGATGAAGTAGAAGGCGTTGCCGCGTTCCTGGAGCGCAATGTGCTGGCGAATCGCACCGAAGTAATTGCCGATGTGCAGCTTGCCCGATGGCTGAACGCCACTGAGAATCCGGAGGTTCGTCGCTGGTGGCATGGTCGATCTCGACAATCAGGCTGGGCTTTCACACAAAACACGACACGGTTACAGTAGCGACGGTTCATTCCCGTTCCAGTTATTCAGCCGAAGCACAGGTATGGAAACCGACACGATCACCGAAGCGCTTGCCGACACACGCACGGTAGCCGATCTTGAAAAGCAGGACGAAATCCTGCTCGACGCACTGAAACTCGCACTGACTTCGGCAAGCGATCATCGGCTGTTTCGCTGGGGCAAACTCGCGGGATTGTTCCCGAGCCGTACGGGGGCATCGGGTGCGGCGGCCACGTTTGCCGTGAAGAATGGCTTACTTGAAACTGTTCGCACGGAGAATCGCGGGAAGTTGATCGTCGAGTGGGTGCGGGCGATGCCGAAGGCGGTCGAATACGTTCACGATCGCGATTCGCCGAAAGCGGTGTTGCGGGAACTGCAATCGGTCATCGGCGAGACGCGCGAAGGCGTGCCGGTTTGGATGGCAATGGCCCGCGATGAAACAGCACAATTGGCGTTGCGTTTCGAGCATCATTCACGCGACATGATGAAGCGACTCGATGGCCTCGCCGAGCGCGTCGAGGCGGCCATCCGCCGGGCGGAAGCGGCGGTGCCCGTGATGGGCGAAACTGTCGCGAGTTCGGTACCGTGGGGTGTGACGGCACTGGAATATCTGGACCGACGCAAATCGAGCGGCGGAGCCGGTTGGTGCCGTTTGTCCGAACTCTTCCATGCACTCCGCGAGCAAATCGCCGACCTCAGTGTTCCCGGCTTCCACGACGGCATTCGCCGCCTCTACGAAGCGAAAGCAATTCGGCTCTCGCCCCCTGCCGACCCAGATTCGGTGCGCGAACCCGAGTATGCCGTCGTCATCGGTGGTATCGCGATGTGGGTCGTCGGGCGCTAAAACGGCCAGCGTTCGCCGAGTGCGGCCTTTTGCATTTCGCTGATTTCCAGAATGCCGGCCGCCCCGAGTTCGAGCAAGCGGTCGAGTTGCGTTCGCGTAAACGTCGATTCTTCGCCTGTCCCTTGCACCTCGATGAACTGGCCCTTGCCTGTCATCACCAGGTTCATGTCCACTTCCGCATCGCGATCTTCGACGTACTCCAGATCGAGCCGTTCCTCGCCATCGACGATACCGACGCTGATTGCGGCGAGGCTGTCCTTGATGATCTCGTTGATCGGCGATGCGAGATCTTTCACCGAATGCAGTGCGTCGATTACGGCCACGAACGCGCCGTTGATGCTCGCCGTGCGCGTGCCGCCGTCGGCGTCGAGAACATCGCAATCGACCCACAACGTGCGTTCGCCGAGTTTCGCGAGGTCGATCACCGCGCGTAAACTCCGACCGATCAGGCGTTGAATCTCGACGCTCCGCCCATCGACTTTGCCCGCTTTGTCGCGTGCCTTCCGCGTATTCGTCGAACCGGGCAACATGCCGTACTCGGCGGTCATCCAGCCCTGGCCGCGGCCCTTCAGGAAGTCGGGCACTTCCTTCGCGACGCAACAGGTGCAAAGCACGACGGTTTTACCCATCTGCACGAGCACGCTACCGGGCGCGTCGCAACGTGGTCCGGCTACGACATGAAATTACTCGATGAAGTCGAACACGCCATCGACAAACCCGACAGTGTGGGCGTCTTCGACATACAAGAAG
>JAYSKW010000615.1:0-4790 GCA_043726085.1 Limnoglobus sp. | reverse complement strand
TGATGGGGGAAACCAACTCGAAAATCGAATCGTACCTGATGCAACGCTTGAGCTTGAACCACCCGGATTCCCGTTGGATCGCCGAGGTACTCACTCCGGCCTTTTATGCCAACTTCCGACTCGCTGAGGCGAACGGATGCGCCGAGAAATGGGTCGAATACGCGCCAACATCGGCCAGAGCTTGGGCATTGCTCGGGGACATTCGCGAGCGGCACCGCAAAAAAGAAGCGGGCGTCTTGGCTTATCGTACGGCATTCGCACTCGCGCCAAACGACCCGAAAATCGAGTTCAATCTCGCCCGATTGATTATCGACGCGAAGATGGAACCGAGCGAAGCTAGCACTCACCTCGACAAGTTACGCGAACAATTGCCGGACGATGTAGACGTCGCAACGGTGTGGGCTGCGTGCCGAATCGTGCAGGGCCGCAGTGACACGGCGATTCCCGTTCTTGATGAAACGATCCGGAATCACCCCGAAGCCGTGCGAGCGATATTCCATCGAGCGCAGATCGAACTCGAAGCGGGCAGGCCCGAATTGGCGCTGCCTCTATTGCAGAAAGCCTATGCGGTCACTCCTTACGAATCCGATATTTTGTACTCGATGTTTCGATGCCTCACTCAGATGGGGCAGACGGAAGATGCGGCACGCTTGAAGCGAAAATGGGAACAATCCGAAGCCGATTTGAAAATTCTCAGCGACGTGACGAGCGAGATTAGCACGAAGCCACACGACCCGGAATTGCGGAGTAAAGCAGGGGAAATCTGCCTGCGTAACGGTCTGAACAAGCAAGGTGTCGATTGGCTCGAAACGGCACTTCGCGAGAATCCAAACCACCAAATGACTATCAAACTGCTTTTCGAGCACTTTAAGGCAACCGGACAAATCGACCGTGCAGAGTATTATCGGAAAAAGATTCGCGTCGATTTTGAAAAAAAATAGCTAAAAATCGAGTCATTTCCATCGCTCCGTACGATCGGACTACAGTCGAAAAAAAATCGTGTAATTATCTGAAAAATTCACTTTACTCGTTCAGAAGATGACGATAATCTTAGGCTGGTTAATCACCGGACTGCGCGAGCAAGAGCAGTCTGCCACACGATTTTCAATCGTAAGTGGTTTTCACTCCTTCAAAATCTTGCTCGAGGTTTCCATCATGTCCCTATCTTTCGCTGCGATGTCGCGATGGCCTCGGCGTTTCGCCAAGGGCTTTACGCTTATCGAACTCCTCGTCGTGATTGCGATTATCGCAATCCTCATCGGGCTACTGTTGCCCGCAGTGCAAAAGGTACGCGAAGCGGCCGCCCGCGCGAAGTGCCAGAATAACCTCAAACAGTTCGGGATCGCACTCCATGCGTATCACGACACCTACGGTCGCTTGCCCCCCGGTGGCTTGTTCGGCTACGACGCGGCAACCCCGTACAATGCGACCTCCGATCGGATTATTGAGACGAACTGGGCGGCTAACTACGACTGGGGTTCCAATCAAGGTAGCTGGCTCGTCCACACCCTGCCGCAAATGGAGCAAGGGGCACTCGCCCAGCAAATCAATCAACGCAACTCCGTTCCAAACTCGGTGGACGTGGGTATTTCGGCTTTGACCACTCGTCCTCGCCTGCCGTACGGTCGTTGCCCGAGCGACGACTACGATCCGGCTGCTACGACGACGAACTACGTGGGCAGTATGGGGCCACAATGCACGGATGGCGATGGCTCTTGTGCACAACCCAATGCACCGTGGTGTCGACCGGATACAAACCCGTATCCCGGAATCACGGCGCTCACGATGGGCTACACCGATAGTGGTGGGATGACGGGGTTCGACGGTAATGGTATGCGTGGTCTGTTCACGCGAGCAGGCACTCGCATCAATTTTGCGCAAATTACCGATGGTCTGTCGAACACGCTCGCCATCGGTGAAAACCTTCCGTCGATGTTCGACCACCTTCAGGGGAATTCATGGTGGCATTACAACGGGGGTGGCACCGCACACAGTACCACGATTGTACCAATCAATCAGCGCTCGGACGGCACCGATTGTAACAATGCCGTTCGTTACGCACCGCGTGCTTGGAACGTCTCGATGGGTTTCAAATCGCGCCACACGGGCGGTGCGAACTTCCTGCGAGCCGACGGCACCGTGACGTTCCTCTCGCAGACGATCGACCACCGAACATACCAACTGCTCGGTTGCCGCAACGACGGCCAAGTGGCTAACAACCCGTAGACCGATTCGGTATCCACATCGACCCCGTCGCGTGGCCAACCACGCGGCGGGGTCTTTTTTTGTAGCGGAAGACGTGAGACAAATCTTTGCGACGGTTACATTTAAGGAGACTCTGCAATGAGTCTGAGTTGGGAAAATGCTCGCGAGATCGGCGAGATGCTGTTCGAGAAATACGACACGCTGGACCCGCTCAGCGTGCGGTTCACCGATATGCACAAGTGGGTGCTCGACCTCGAAGACTTCGTCGGAAAAGCCAGCGATTCCAACGAAAAACGCCTCGAAGCGATCCAGATGGCGTGGTACGAAGAGTGGCAAGACGAGTACGGTAAGTAGCGTGCCGTCATCTGCTTTCACCGCCCGTAACGTGCGGTCATTTCGGCGAGGCGTTCGGTGACGCCTTGCGGGAATTGCGACCACTCGAAGCGCCATTTCCCGTTACCGTCGGCTTTGCCGGGGATGTTCATACGGGCTTCGCTGCCGACGCCGAGCATGTCTTGGAGCGGGGCAATCGCGAGGCGAGCGACCGACGACCACGCGAGGCGAATCATTTCCCACGATGGTTCGACGATGTCTTTCCCGATGTAATCGGTGAAGAACTTTCGATCGTGATCGGCGAGTGTAGACCACCAACCGTTGGTTGTGTCGTTATCGTGGGTACCGGTGTAAACGATGGTGTGCGGTTCGTAATTGTGTGGCAAATACGGGTTGGTGACCGCTCCGATCGCGAACTGCAACACACGCATTCCGGGTAGATCGAACGCGATGCGGAGGGCATCGACATCGGGCGTGATGACGCCGAGATCTTCGGCGATGAATGGGAGTCGACCGAGGTGTTCGCGGAGTGAATCGAAGAGGTGCCGACCGGGGCCATCAACCCATTTGCCGTTGCGTGCGGTCAACTCTGCGGCCGGGATGTGCCAAGCTTGCGCGAAACCGCGGAAGTGATCGAGGCGAATGAGATCGACGGATTTCAACGCATGTTTGACTCGCGCCGTCCACCACGAATAGCCGGTTTTCTGCATAGCGTCCCAGTCGTAAATCGGGTTGCCCCAATGCTGGCCGTCCTCGGCGAAGTAATCCGGAGGCACGCCCGCCACGACGCTTGGCCGGCAGTGATCGTCGACGAGGAATTGATCCCGCCACGCCCAGACATCGGAGGAATCGAGTGCCACGAAGATCGGGATGTCACCAACGATTTCGATCTTCTTTTCGCTGGCGTACGCCTTCAGTGCCGACCATTGTCGATCGAACAAAAACTGGCCGACTTTGTGACGTTCGATCTGCGTTCGCAACGATTCGTGGAGTGCATTGATCGTATTCCGGTCGCGGCGTATGAGTTCGCTCGGCCACGATGTGAGCGCATCGCCGTTGCGAGTTTCGCGGATCGCCATGAACATCGCATAATCGTCGAGCCATCGCGATTCGCGCGAACAAAAATCGTCGAAGTCGCCACTGAGATGTTTGGCTTGCCCCGTGCGAAAGCGATCCGCCGCAGCCGCGAGCAAGGCGTTCTTGAACGGCACGACCCGTGCCGAATCGTAGGCATCGTTTGCGAACGACTGCCCGGCCCATAGCGACGGCGAGACGAGGCCATCGCGTTCGAGAAATTCCGGGCTGAGCAGGTTGATGTTTCCGGCGAATGCCGAAAACGATTGGTAAGGCGAATCGCCGAAACCGGTCGGACCGAGTGGTAAAATCTGCCATACCGATTGGCGCATCGACGCGAGACAATCGACCCAGTGGAACGCCGACGGGCCGAGATCGCCGACGCCGAACGGCCCCGGTAAGCTGGTGGGGTGTAAGAGCAGACCGGATGAGCGACGGTCAGCAACTTCGGGCATCGTGGAGTCTCAGTAGGGTTCGCGCGCCGGGTGCCCGCATAAACTCATGATATGACCGACTCGAAAGATGAACCGATGGTGCCGTTTAACGAAGTACCGCAACCGCTCGTACTCGGCCGCGATTACTACATCGAGAACGGCAACTGGGTATTCACGGCCGCGTATCACTTGCGGCGCGGGCAGTGTTGCGAAAGTGGTTGCCGCCACTGCCCGTACGGTTTCCCGGTGCCCGCTGACACCGCGATTATTCCACCCGACAAAACACCGCTTTGAGGTAACGCCCTTCCTGGACATCGACCAGAAACGGGTGATCGCTCGCCGCCCCGGTGATTTTGAAAATCAGTAATTTGCGCGACGCCTGCCATGCCGCGCGGCGCAACATCTCGATGAAGTCTGGCTCGCTGACGAGGCCGGTACATGAACACGTCAGCAGCACGCCACCGGGATTAATCACCTGCATGGCGAGGCGATTCATGTCGAGGTACTTCCGCAATGCGGAATCGATGTCGTCGCGATCTCGCGTCAGTTTCGCGGGGTCGAGGATCACCGCATCGAATCGTTCCTTGTTCGGAATCGCATCGCGTAGCCACGGGAACAAGTCGGCTTGAATGAACTTCATGGAGGCGTGATTGAGCTTCGCGTTCTGCTTCGCCATCTCGATGACTTTCTCATCGAGATCGAGGCCAACGACTTCGGCGGCATTGCCGATTGCCTTTGCGTATA
>JAYSKW010000614.1:0-1644 GCA_043726085.1 Limnoglobus sp. | reverse complement strand
TGGCCGTGCCCACATTTAAGGCAACTCCGCCACCGTCCGCGCTACCACCGGTCGGGTTGTTTCCGGTGCTGACCGAACCGCCGATCGCCTGATTGGCATCGATGCGGGTGCCGGTCACCGTCGCCGATGCGCCGTTGAGCGATGCCCCGCCCCCATTCGCATCCCCGCCCGTTGCGCCTGTCGAAATCGGGGCGCTCACTTGCCCGCCCCGCGCGAAGTTACCGGTGATGCGGCTCAGCGAGATGGTCGCATTTCCGCCCGTCGTATAAAGGCCACCCCCCTGGGCGAACCCCCCGAATGCGTTAGACGAAATCATTCCCGTGGAGTCGCCACCAATCGCCTGATTCCCCGTCAGGATGCTACTGTTGATCGTAATGTTGCCGGAGGAGTAAATCCCACCCCCCTGCGCACCATCGGCGGTCCCACCCGCAGCACGGATCGCCCCCTTCGCGATATTCCCGGACAGCGTGGCATTCGAGAGAGTGAGCGTGCCGGCGTTGAAAATTCCTCCGCCTTGTGCGGTGACACCGGCAGCCGTTGCGAGCAGGCCGTTCTGGTACGTGCCGCCATTAATGTTGGCCGTCACGCCCGCGAAAATCTGCATGATCCGATCGTTCAACCCCGCCGCATCGACGACCGCTCCCGTCGCGGTGATGTTGACCGAGTCGGTGATGTCGAGGTCGCCAGTGACGCCGGCATCTTCATTTGAACCGGCAATCGACAACGTGTAACTGCCCGCCGGGACGACGATGTCGTCGACGCCCGCCGTGGCATTCGATGCGAGGATTGCCGAACGCAACGTGATGGCATTCCCGGAACTGGCGATTTTCCCCGTAGTCAGATCGACGCCGTTCGTGCCGAAGTCGCTACCACTCGTTACGGTGAACGTCGTCGGAACGTCGCGCGATTCGAGTGCGACGAGATTCAGTGCGGGTTTCGTCGCCGGTCGCACTTTTGCAGTCGTGCGGGGGCGCAGTTTGAAGAAGCGAGGCATGGATCACCAAGTGCGTACGGTAAGCGACGAATACTGTCTAATCGGAGAATAACAGATGCTACGCCCATTTCCTACGATCCGATTCGTGGTGGGAATCGAATGCCATCCCATCGGACCGCTACGACCGGCGTATGCAGATTCGGTTCGTTCCAGAATTCACCGCGAAGTGCGGGCGTTGGTACGTTCCAGAATTAGCCGCGACGCGCAGGCTTTGCGTAGCGGAGCGCGGGTGTAAAGGTGAGGTTGCGAATGATGACGCGCACGCGGAACGGAACTACCCCACTTCGACGCGGTCGCCGGGGGCGGGGACGCTGACGTCGGGGAAGCCTAATTCGCGGAGCGTGGTGCCGAGGGCTTCGGCTTGTTCGCGCTCGCCGTGGATGAGCCGCACTTTTTTCACTTTGCCCACGAGTGGCGACAAATACGCGATGAAGTCGGCTTTGTCCGCGTGGCCGCTGAAGCCGTCGAGGTGGACGACTTCGATCCACTTGTTCCACTCGCGGCCCTGGAATCGCACCGTGGGTTTCGGTTCGAGCAGCCGTCGCCCCGTGGTGCCCTGGGCCTGATAGCTGACGAGCGCGACGGTGCAACGCGGGTCGTCGACGTTCTGTTTGAGGTGCCCGATAATCCGGCCCGCATCGCACATGCCG
>JAYSKW010000613.1:0-1280 GCA_043726085.1 Limnoglobus sp. | reverse complement strand
ATCAGCCCTTCGAGGTTGCCCGCTTCGATCAGTGCGAGTTGGTAAAGCGTCACCGCGCCGCTGGCGAGCAACACTTGCCGCAAGGATCGTCGTTGGCGTTGCGCCTCGGATTTCAGTGCATTCAGCGTCGGTTCGTCTAATAATCCGCGCGAACGTAGCAGTTCGCCGAGTTGCACGTCGCCGGGTTCCGTATCGGCGGGGCGTGTCAGTTCGAGCGCTTTCGCGGGTTCGAGATTTCGCGCGGCGACGGCATTGGCAAACGACTGCGGCGCACTCGGCAGATCGGTTTCGTCGACCGTGCGACCGGCTGCGAGTTCGCGCAATTTGCGTCGGTACCAATCGCGCATATCGCCGAGGTGCCGTTCCATTTCGGAACGCTTTTCGGCGACGAGTTTCCGTTCCTGTCGCAGTTCCGTGGCTTGTCTTGCGATCTCTTCGTTCGCCGCCCGCGTTTGCTCGGCGAGCGCTTCCAACTCGGCTTGTTTCTGTTCGACGCGCGACTCCGATTGGCCCATTCCCTGCCGGAGTTCGCCGACCTTCGCTTGCCATTCGACGAGCTGCTGACGGAACCCTGTCACTGCCACACGCTGCTCCGCACGGGTGCGTTCGAGTTCCTCTTCGCGCAACCGAATTCGCTCGGATTCTTGGCGAAGGTTTCCTCGTGCCGCATCGAGTTCTTCGCGAGTTTGCTTGGCGTAAACTTGCAACTCCGATAGCTGCCCACGCAGCACATCGCGCGCCCCGGACAGCTTGTTCAACGCGGTCTGTGCCTTGTCGTCGAGGTTCGGTGCCTGCCCGCGCAGTTCGGCGAAATGGGCGGCCACCCGCGTACGGAACGCCTCGGTTTGTTCTTGCGAATCGAGCGCCGTTTGCGCGGCCTGCGTGCGTTCGGCTTCCCAAGCTGCACGCGCCTCGAACACCGCTTTCCGTTCGGCAGCGACGCTCTCGCCGACTTCCTTCAGGCGTGCCACTTGTCTCGCTAAAGTCGCTTCGCGCTCGCTCAAGACAGTCGCTTGTTTCTGAAGTTCGGCGGTCTGTTCGTCGCGCTCCTGTTGGCTCGTCGTGGCCGTCTGACCCTGGCGAAGTCGCTCCGCGTCCCACTCGCTCCGCTGTCGATCGAGTTCGGCTTGCAGAGCCGCGAATTCTTGCGTGCGTGCATCGACTTGCTTCGCGCGCTTCGAGAGTTCATCCGCACGGCGACTGAGTTGATCTTGGAACGACAATCGCGCCGCATCGGTGTCGTTGAACGCCGCTTCGCGGTCGCGCATTGCCTGGCGGTC
>JAYSKW010000612.1:0-1346 GCA_043726085.1 Limnoglobus sp. | reverse complement strand
GTTCACCCGGCCACCCAGTGGCACGCAGGTTCCGGTCCGCGTGCCGTGCCTCTTCCGTCCCAGCCCCTTGTAAACAAGTGCCGGGATGGCAACGAAATCCCACATTGCAGTTCGCGTGCCAGCGTCAAAAATCGTGATGTCCGTGTCAAAAGTGCTTGTTTACGCTCACGCCGTTTGCGGGTTTGCAATTTTTACACGCGAAAGCTACCGACTGTGAAGAAAGTGCAATCGCTCACGTCACCAATATGACACGCACATCGGAGACGTTTGTGCCCGTCAGCCCGCTGCGGATGAGGCCACCGGTGGCGGCGAAAAACGGGTAGGCATCGTGTGTGTCGAGGTGCTTCGTGAGCGACAATCCTTTTTGCGCGGCGGCTTGCAACATGTCGTACGTTGCGATCGTGCCGGCGGCATCGGTGGGGCCGTCTTCGCCGTCGGTCCCCGCGCTCAGCACCGTGACGCCACGCATACCCTCCGTGCCCAGTTGCGCGAGCATCGCGAGTGCGAACTCCTGGTTCCGCCCGCCCTGGCCGGGGTTCGCGTTCAGCGTCACCGTCGTTTCGCCACCGATGAGGATGCACGCGGGCGGCGGCACCGGTTTCCCACGACTACGAATGTTCCGCACAACTCCCGCAACCACCTTCGCCACCTCGCGCGTTTCGCCTTCGACGAACGGCCCCAGATCGACCACGGTGTAACCGCGACGAGTCGCTTCTTGCGAAGCGGCATCGAGTGATTGGGCGTTCGACCCAATCATTACGTTGCGAATGTTATTTGGAAGCACCTTCAGTGTCTCCGGTATGTCACCACGTGTGCCGCGTTCCAAATGTTCGCGAATCGCCACCGGCGTGCGGGCTAGTAAGTCGTACCGCGTCAGCACGCCAATGGCGTCGGCGTACGTCGTCGGGTCGACTACCGTTGGCCCCGAGGCGATCACATCGAGCGGGTCGCCAACGACGTCGGAGATGATGAAACTGACGAGGAGCTTCCCGCGAAACGCTTCGGCGAGGCGACCGCCTTTGATACGCGACATGTGCTTCCGCACCGCGTTCATCTCGTTGATCGTCGCGCCGCTGGCGTGGAGCCATTTCGTGATTTGCTGCTTATCAGCAAGCGAAATTCCGACTGCCGGTGCGGGGAGCAGTGCGGAACCGCCACCGGAGATCAGGCAGAAAGCGACATCGTTCGGCCCGGCACTTTGCAAGAGTGCGAGCATCTCATCGGCACCGCGAACGCCCGCTTCGGTCGGGTGGTTACTGCCGGCGGGGCGTGCGGGGTTGAGCCGAATGCGGTCGGTGGTTGCGGGCGTGCCATCGGGCACATTGACGATGCCGCTGAGATGTTCG
>JAYSKW010000611.1:0-3237 GCA_043726085.1 Limnoglobus sp. | reverse complement strand
TCGGTATTGGAGAACAACACGGTTCTCGCGAGGCGGGCGTTGGTTCAGCAAAACTGGTGATCGAGTTGGCCCATCATCTGGAAAATGAGCACCGGTTTTTTGGACAGTTTGGCGGCGGCGAGCGCCACCTCGGTCGTCGCGTGCCAGTGGACTTTACCCGGCTCGACCGACGGGTTCGCGGGCTTCGTTTCTGCGGTCACCACCGGCAGCGGCTCGACGAGTGGCATCGCGATCGTGACTGGTGCGGGTGAGGCAAACATCCCGTAAACCAAACCCCCGGCCAACACCCCGCCCGCAAGGAACAAACCGATTCGATTCAATCGACTGTACATGCGATTTCTCCACAGAAGTGCATTCGCTAACATCAACGCGATACAAAGACTATAACAGATTTGCATCGCTACGTAGCGGCGAGCATTTTCGTGCGGGAATTGGCTTTAATGCGCGCGTCGTTCACCCAGGGTACGATGCTTAGCGCACCCTGGGATGGATGTGCGATTACTTCGGTACGACTGGGCCTAAGTTCATCGCCGGTTGCAATGGCACGTAGCCGACTTGTTGCATGCCGTTCGATGGGCCTGCGGGTTTGCCTTCACGTGCTTGCTTCAGCGCGACCGAGGGGTCTGGCACGGCGGGCAGTTGCGACAGCGTACTCGGTAACACGGCAGCTTGGCCGTTGCCGGGCGATGTGAAGTCGAGCGTCACCGTCGAGGCTTGCGCGAACAGCGTCATCGTGTCGGGTTGATCGTATCGCGCTTGAATGTTCAAGCGAGAGACATCGCGCCAGCTTTCGGGCCACGGTAGAAACACGGCAAAGCTCTTCCCGAATCGCTCGTCCATCACGACGAGTTTCTTCAAAGTCTCGGCCGTGAAGTGCCAGACGTTCGGTTCGTGGACGGGTGAACCCGGTGCGCGATCCGTGCCATCGCTGACGATGATCGTGAGTTCGCCATGAACTTCGGCGGGGTGGAGTTTCTCGGTGTACAGGAACACCTGCCCGACGATTCCGGGGTTCAGCGTGCCGTTCTTACTCGGATCGGGCAACTGCGCGAGGCGGTTCTGCCACGCGAGCGCGAACTCCTTCGCGGGGGCGGCCTTGTCCGCCTTCGTCATCACCATCGGCGCTTCGCGAGTTTCCACCGGCGGCTTCGTAGTCGTCGGGTAAGTCCGATTCATATCGCGGTGGAACCAGTTGGTGGCCGTACACCCCGTAGACAGGGCGACGGCGACCACGGCGATTATCTGGAGCCGAAGACGGACCATTTTTTCCCCTCCTTGGGCGGTGTTGTGGGCGTGACGGGTTCGACCGGTTTCATGCCACTTCCTGCGGCAGGTACTGTTGTGGTAATCGTTTGTTGTTGCGCAACGGTGAAGGTCGAGAGTGGGCGCGGTTGCACGAATGCCCCGGTCCCGGTCGGTGGCACCCACCCGGCGGGGATGATCGCGGTCGTGCCACCGATGGCGGGTGTCGGCACGATCGTTGCGCCACCCGGCTGAATGCCACCGGGTAACGTCTGCGGGAACGGCAACGGCGAACTATCCGATGGCACGCCGATGATGTGGCCATCGGGCTGCAATCCACCGGGCAGGATCGTCGAACCGGGCGTCACGTTGAATTCGTAACTGGCGTTCGGGGGGCAGATCGCACCATTTGGCGACGGGTTGAAGTACGGATTCTGCCCGCTCAAAACATCCAGCCCGTGGCTGTGAATGTTCGCCACTTCCTTGTACGTCCAACTCATCTTGCGCGCTTCTTCGGCGGTGATCCGCGCCTTGTCGGCATCGGATCGCACGATGTGTGGCGTCACGATGAAGATGACTTCGCGGCGCTCTTGAACCTGCGTGCGATAGCGGAACGCGGCCCCGAGGTATGGAATGTCGCCGAAGTACGGAATCTTGTTCTCGATCTTCGTGTCCGAACGTCGGATCAAACCTCCTACCACCATCGTTTCGCCATCGGAAGCGAGTACGGTCGTTTGCACCGTATTCACGTCGATCGGCGTGGCGACCACCCCGTTGCCGATCTGAATCTGCGTCGGGTTCGGCGTCGAGACTTGCGGCTCGATCCGCATGAGCACCTTGCCATCGGGGTTAATTCGCGGCGTCACTTGTAGCGTCACGCCAGTGGCGACGTATTCGATACTCTGCGTGATGACGCCGACCGTCGCGTTCGTGCCCGTTGGCCGTGGAAACTGCTGGCCCGCCTGGAAAAACCCGGTCTGGTTGTCCGTTAGCAAAAGTTGCGGCCGGCTGAGCACTTCGACGCGGGATTGGGCTTGCAGGGCACGAATGAGCAAGCTGAACGTATCGCTGGCTGCCGAGAAGACGAAGCCACCGATGCCACTCGTTCCGGCCCGCCCGACGCCGAGATTGCCGAGGCCCTGGAAGCCGACGACGCCAGGATTCGCAACCGTGGTGTTCGGCAGCGGGGCCGTTGTGTTGAAATTGAAACCCGGCGTGCCCGGCGATGCGCCGGTCGAACTGCGTGCGAATATCACGGGGCTTTGAATGCCGATTTCGACGCCGAATTCTTGGTTGTTCCGCAACGTCACCTCGGCGATAATCACCTGCACGTAGACTTGCGGTGGTGCCGAATCGAGCTTCTCGATGAGCCGCACGATTTCGTCGAAGTATTGCGGCGCGGCACTGATGAGCAAGGTGTTACTCACCGGCTCCGCAACGATGTTCACGTTCCGCTGGATCGTCTGGAACGTCGTCTGGAACTGCGTCGCTTCCTGTTGGAACTTGTTTTGCAAGAAGCCCAGCAGAGCGGTCTGGATGTCCGCCCCCGCCGCATGTCGCAGCTTGTAGACTTTCGTCAACAGTTGCGGGGCCTCGGAATCTTCGAGCCGATTCACGATCGCGCGAATCGTATCGAGGTCGGTCGAACTTCCCGCAACGATGAGCGAGTTCGTTCGCGTATCGACCGAGATCCGCAAGTTCAACAGGTTCGCCCCGTCGGCAACGGCCCCGGTGAGCGTGAGCAACGGCCGCGAACCGGCTTGCCCGCCGACACCCGTTTGCCCGCCACCGCCCAACAACTGATTCACCCCCGCCTGCCCGCCACCGCCACCCGCACCTGTCGTTGTCCCCGCGGAGAACAACTGCGAGATCGTGTTCGCGGTCACCGTGGCATCAGACTTCTTCAGCGTGAACACTTTGACATCGGACTTCGCGGCCGAGGTCACGTCGAGTTCGTCGATCAATTTCTCGATCAACCGCATCGTCTTTTCCGGT
>JAYSKW010000610.1:0-1579 GCA_043726085.1 Limnoglobus sp. | reverse complement strand
CGCTTGCAGAATCTTGCCGCGATGTTCGACTTCGATGTACGCGCGGCCCCGGTCGTAGCCGGTCCCCCAGATCGCGGAAAACTCTTGCCCCGGTTCGAGCGTCCACTTCGGCGCGGCGAGCAGGTTCGGAATCTTCAGCCCGAATTTCGTGTCATCGGCTTTCAACACGCGAACGTGCATCTGTGCGGTGATGGGCTTACCGAAGCGATCTTGCGTCTCGAGGATCACGCGGTAAATACCCGCGGGCAGCTTGGCGGCGAGTGTCTGTTTGCCGTCCTTTTCGGTCTGGAAATCGAGGCTTTTCGCGAGTTCGCCGAGCGCCCACGTTCGCGAATCGTTCGAATCGGGACGCGGTGCAATGACCTTGCCAGCGACTCGGCCACGACCGCGCGGTTGCGGCATCGTTTGGCCGAACAAGTCCGGGCGCTGCACCGTTTCGGGTGCCTTCAGGTTGAAGATTTTCACGATGCCCTTCGCGGCCTGTCCCTCGCCATCGAGCGTCGTCGTCAGTTTGAATGCGATCTCCGCATCGACCGTCTGCCATTCCCCGGCACCGATTGTGGCTTGCAGCGCGGTGTAACCCACCGTCACAGATTGGCTTGCGGAGCGCGTCTCGCCGGTCGTGTCGGTTACGTCGGCATTCACGGTGTAACGGAAGCTCGGCTCGTCCTTTTCGGGCACGCTGAGGTCGGGCTTCGCTGTGAACGTCACCGTGAACGTGCCATCGGTTTCGGTGGTTGCGGTGCCGTGCGAAATCTCTTGCGATGCGCCGCGATTTGGCGGCATCCGCCACCAGAAACTATCGGTAAACCATGTCGGCCAACGGACTTCGCGCGTCACACGGTAGCGCACCTTCGCGCCGTTAATCGCCGACCCGGTGTACCCCGTCGCCTTGCCGAGCACCTTGACTTCGCCGTTGAGTTTCGCGGCCTCTTTGGGTGCCTCGATGACTACCTGAAACTTCGGCCGTTTGTATTCTTCGACGGTCACTTGCACCGCACCGATGCCGTTGCCTTGCACGATAATTTGCATCGCCCCCGTGAGGCGATCTCGCGGCGCAGTGAAACTCCCGCTGAACGAACCGAAGTCGTTCGACTTCACCGCTTGCTTCGCGATTTCTTTGCCGTTCGGATCGTTGAATACCACCGTCAGTGCCTGGTTCGGCACGCTCCGGTAGTTGTCGTTCTTCGTGTCCGCACTCAGGCAGATGCCCTTAAATTGGATCGTCTGGCCGGGCCGATACAGCGAGCGATCCGTGAACAACACCGACTGCACTTGGGGTGCAAAGTTTTCCGGTTGCTTATAGATGGCATGTTCGTTTTGGCTCGAAAGCTCTTGGTCCTCGTGGCTGGCCAGAATGAAGAAATTGCGGTTCGCCTCGCCAACAATCGTGAACAGCCCGTTCGCGTCGGTCGTGACCGTTTTGCCTTCGTTGACGCCACCCACTTGGTTGTTGCGAACCCAGGTGCGAACCTTCGCGTTCGGGATCGGGTCGCCCGATTTCGCATTCAACACGAAGCCCTCGAACCGCCCCGAACCGTACGATTGCCGGCAAACCACCGCCAAGTCGCTCACCCAG
>JAYSKW010000609.1:0-1949 GCA_043726085.1 Limnoglobus sp. | reverse complement strand
GGCGTGGGCCATGAAGTGTCGACGATCCGTTATGCCGAACATGTGAAGAGTCCCTTGGGATGAGAGCCAGCGAACTGGCTGGTTGCGTGAGTGCGATTATCGGATGAAACCCTGCGCCTCGCAAGGGGTTCCGTCACGTTCTGCAACTACGATGCAAAGCGTTACCGATAAGTTCCTGGAAATCATACTCCAAAAATGCACGTCCTGCGAATGAAACGCCTCGAGTAGTCATTTTTGCGACATAATCCACTGCCATCATTCGACTTGCGATGGCAGCACGAACGCCGCGAGCGATTTGTGGAATTTCCCTTGCCTCACTCGTCTTTGCCATCGCCGAGGCGTCCGCCGTAGCCGTTGCGGCCGGAGTTGCGTTGCTGGTCTTTGTGTTGTTTGTAAACGGCTAAGTCGCGGCGTAGCTGCGTGTTGTGTTCTTCGCGCAACCGACGGTAAACGACCATCCAGTATCGGCGCGACGCCCAACCGTCCCAAACGGCGACGCTGAGCAACACGAACACGAGCGAGATGACGGCAATCCAGTATGCTCCCCAGAATCGCACGAAGGCTTTGTCTTCCTCGGGAATCACTTTCGGTTCGCCTGCGGCGAGTGGCGGCTTTTCGCTCTTCGCATCGGCAATCGCGCTGGCACGCGCTTCCATGCCCGATAAGAACGTGTAGGTAATCAGCCCGCCGATCAGCAACATCAGCACACCGGCAAACAACCGGCGACGGTGACGCCGACGGAGGAAGTTCAACTCGTCGCTCGGCACGTGGGCACGTGCGTTCAAATCGTGCAACCCGGTGATTTGCATGTAACCGGAGATGAATCCGAGTAGCATGATCGGAACGGCAACGATCAAGGCATTGCGGGTCGCAGGATCCACGGAGAACCTCGCACTTTTCTATCATCGCAGAGGACGTGACGCTCACAAATACTCGATGATAGCATCTTCGCCAAACCGACGTGCGACGGCAACAGGAAACCGATGGTTAACTTTTCGCGGCCGCTCGGCATTTGTCGGAACAGTATTTGACTTCGTCCCAATTCTTCGCCCACTTCTTACGCCAGACCATCGGTCGGGCACAAATCAGGCACGCCTTTACGGGCAGATCGGACTTCCGTATCGATTTCGGCATGGTTTCAAACCGGCGTAGGCTTGGTCGGCCGTTTGCTATCCGTTTCTATTCACACTTTCGTCCAAACTGGCAGGCTTACTTTTTTCGATTCGTGTATTGCCGTCGGGTTGAGCGTATCTTGCCCCCATGCGATGGCGAGTGGCAGTTTGGCGAAGTCCACGATGCAGCCGTCGCGGGTGTAACAGCTAATGTCGTGGTTAGAACCCATGTATAAACAATCGGCAGGGCATGGGTCCACGCAGAGCGAACAAAACATGCACTTCGTATAGTCGATGGCGAACCCCGTGACGACGAAGCCCTTTGCAGGCGCGATGGCCTTTTCCTTTTCGATGTAAATGCAGTCGACCGGGCAAGCGCGCGCGCATTTATCGCAACCGATACATGCGGTGAGATCGAAGCGGTGGAAGCCGCGGTAACGCGGACGAATCGGGATCGGGTTTTCGGGGTAAGCGAAGTGTGCGGCAAACGGTTTGCGGCGATACGTCTGGACGAAATACCAGAGCGTCACGTACATCCCCGACGCCAACGTCGAGATCGCGCGAACCACGTTGCGGAACCAAGGGTACATGGCAGGGGCATCGGGTATTTCGGAAGCAAATGAATACCACTACTCTGAGGCGCAGCCCACTCGGCGTCAATGGGACTTGCCAATTCGCGAGATGAGCGCCACCCGTGAATAAGGCGAGTGCGTAGAAGACGAACTGGGCCCGCTTAGTTTTAACCACAGAGTCACAGAGTACACAGAGAAGAAGAATAACTGCTGCTCATTCTTACTCACAACTCACCACTCGCAACTATCCACTACTAACCAACAA
>JAYSKW010000608.1:0-2138 GCA_043726085.1 Limnoglobus sp. | reverse complement strand
CTGGCGGTTGTACATGTTCTTCTGGCCGATCGATGCGGAAAATACCTGCGTCACGTCGTTCGTTTACGCGAAGTCGAAGTACCCCGGCCCCTCGGGTGGATTGCACCTGTTCAAGCACGTATTTCGCCGCGAAGTCGATCGCGAAGTGCGCCAAGACATTTCGATGCTCGAAAACCTCGCCGACCGCAACATCAGCATCGAAGGCTTGAAACTGAGCCGCTTCGACAAAGTTCTCGGCCTGACCCGCGAGCGAATCGACCGCATCTACCGAGGGAAAACCCCGCCGATTGTGGTACCGCGTGCGGTGTGAAGGTCATTCACCACACCAGCGGTATCCCTTCGGCTAACGCCTGCGCGATCAGCAAGCGGTCGAATGGGTCTTTGTGATGGAATGGCAGCGTCGCCACGATTGCCGTGTGTCTCGGCTCGATGGGTAGAATTTCAAAGTCGTTGCCAGCAATTCCGCGTCGCATGAAGTCGTCGTAAGTGGCAAACAAATTGAGCTTCTTGTGGCTGACCTTGATCGCAATCTCCCAATAGCTCGCTGGGCTGATGAGGATGTCGTTCGACGAGTCTTCAATGATTGTTTTTGCCTTCAAAGTCAGCTTTGCATCGTTCAGTACAAACCACAAGAACACATGCGTATCGAGTAACAACCTCACGGCATATACTCCGCGAAATCTTTCAGGTGTTCGTCGTCATCGGACACGATCACGAGCATGCCCTGGCAATTCCCCGCTCGACGCGGCTTGCGGATTGGAGCTTCCCCCGTCAGTCGCGCGACGGGCTTGTCGCCGCGTGTGATGACGAGTTCTTCGCCGGGGGCGAGCGCGTCGATGATTTGCGGGAGTCGCGATTGCACTTCGTCGATGGTCAGCGTTGGCATGAGTTTTCTCCAGTTGGAGTCATGCCCACCGCCCGATGGCGATGGGCATTCGGCAGATTTTTACACCGCTTCGAGGATCTCGAAGCCTTTGCGATACTCGCGGAACAACATCGCGTTGGCCTTCGCGTTGTTGCCGTGGAAGGTTTCGGTCTTCGGGTCGATCGCCAGTTTCGGCCCGATGCGACCGACGGCCGTGGAGAGGTCGATTTTGTTGTCCTTCAGGTGCTGTTGCATCCGGACGACGGCGGCAGTCGCGTCTTTGCAATCGGTGAATGCGGTCACATCTTTATCGAACGTCGCTTCGGTGCCGAGGCGATAACTGATGTTCCCCAAGTGGCAGAGTGCGCTCGACAGGTGGCCTTCGAGGATGTCGGCGTTGAGGTCGGTGATCTTGCGGCTACGAACGCCTTTGACGAAGTTCGTGAAGTGCGAACCTTCGACACCGCCCTCGAATTCCTGAATTTTCTTGCCGTCCGGCGAGTATGCGGTGCCGCTGGCGTAACCTGGGCAGACGACGTAGCCTTCGCTCCCAAAGAAAATGTTCCCGACCATAGAGCCTTTATATTTGTCCGTTTTCAGGCCGCGCACTTCGAAGATCAGCTGCGCATCGTCGTAGTCGAACAGGCTGAGTTGCGTGTTTGCGGTTTCGCCATCGTCGACGTAGCCGAACCGCCCGCCGACGCTGACGACGGACTTCGGCAGTTCCATTTTGCCGAGGCCCCAACGGGCTTTGTCCATTTCGTGAATGCCCTGGTTGCCGAGGTCGCCGTTGCCGTACGCCCACGTCCAGTGCCAGTCGTAGTGCAGTTTGCTTCGCATGAGTGGCAGTTTCGGTGCTGGCCCGCACCACAGATCGTAATCGAGGCTCTTCGGGATCGGCTGCTCGCCGGTCACCTTGCCGATGCTGCCGCGCGGCTTATAGCAGGTGCCGTACGCCAGCGAGACTTTGCCGATCTTGCCAGCGTGAATGTACGCTTGGGCGTCGCGCATTCCCGTGGTGCTGCGGCTCTGCGTGCCGGTCTGGCAGATCTTCCCGTACTTGCGGGCGGCTTCGACGACGAGCCGCCCTTCGCGGACATTATGGCTGACCGGCTTCTCGACGTAGACATCTTTCCCGGCCCGCATCGCCCAGACGGCGGCGAGCGAGTGCCAGTGGTTCGGCGTGGCGATCGCGATGATGTCGATCGACTTGTCGTCGAGGACTTTGCGAATGTCCTTCTCGTACTTCGGAGCTTCGCCGCGGACCTCGGTG
>JAYSKW010000607.1:0-7950 GCA_043726085.1 Limnoglobus sp. | reverse complement strand
ACCTTCGGCGACGAAGTCTATCGCTACAAACGCACTCCCTCCGCCGAGGCCATCGCGAAACTCGCCGCGAAAATTTCCAGCGTCACGAAGCGAGTGGTGGGAAAATAAGAGAAAAGAATTTAACCGCAGAATTCGCTGAGAACGCAGAGTTGTATTTCGCGAATCGGGCATGCTTGTCTCTTTTCCAACTCAGCGTACTTTGCGCCCTCCGCGGTTAAAATTCATCTGATTTTACATAAATCGCGATTCGCAGACGCGGTTTCGTGCGGAGTGCGAGTGGGTTTTTGCCACCGTAAAGTGTTGGGATTGATTGCAAGCGTAGGGCATCGTCCCAGATGATTACGGTGAGACGACGGTAACCGTTGCGGTCGAACATTTCGCGCGATTCAATGCCCCGAACGCGGACGCCGTCGATGGGTTCGGCGACCGCGATCCAGTCGCCTTCGTGCAAAATCGTTCGCCCCGGTATGTACGGCTTTAGGCCAGCACGTTCGCAATAATACTGGTAGCCCCAGCGTCCATCGAAGTAGCCGGTGCCGACGAGATGTTCGCCTTTCGCGAAGGCGACGACACGTTGGGCCGCATCGTGTTCGACCCACGCATCGTGCGTGTCGATCGCCGCGAACATCAGCCCCCAGACGAGCGCGATCCCGATTGTCCAGCGCACACATTGCGACAATATCGGTGGCAATTTCTGCATCGCAATCAGGATCATCACGAACGCGATTCCGAGCACGCGCCGCCCAGCCGGGAACGGCGACAGCACGAAATACGCCACGATTTCCAGCACTAACCACACTAATAGCAAGCGCGATGTGCTTCGATACAGTACCGCTGACATCGCACTGACACCGAGGACGACGAATAGCACGTTCGCAATCGTCAGCGGGTCCGAGGCCGCATCGCGTGGGGCGATGATCGTGACCCAATCGCTCGGCAGCAGCACCATCGCCAGTATGGAAATCGCGAGCAACCCCTCCGCGATGTGATAACCGCGATGGTTCGCCCAGATGGCAAAACCGATCCAACCAACCGCCCCGCCCAGGTGTCCGAACAACGGCAACACGAGTGCCATCGGCGATGTTTGCACGTTCAAATTCGCACTACGTTTCCAGGCGTGATGCAGAAAATGCGACTCGCCGGATGCGATGAAAATAAATATTTCCATCGCGATAAACAGCATCAGTCCCGTCGTCAGGACGATGGCCGTGGCGCTATACTGTTTGTGTGCGATTCCCCAAAACAGGATGATCACCGGCAACGCGAGCACTGAATATTTCGTCTCAATCGCAAGAGCCAAGCACAGCCCCGACAGCAACAGAATCGGAATTCGCCGCGGTCGATTTGTGCCGTGCAGAAACAGCGAAAGTGGTGCCAGTTCGAGTGCCAGTGCGGGCATGTCGAGCATCAGATTCCAGAACGGTAACGCCGACGGGCCGAGCGTGAGGAGCACTAAACCGAGCGTTTCGTGTGCTGGTGCGAACCGACGCAACAACGAGCGTGCAGCGTATGCGGCGATGGCCACAAACGGAAACAGCCAGAGTTTCAGCAGTGGTATCGATTCGCCAAAGATCGCGATTCCTGCCGCAAGCCAGTACGGCAACACCGGCGGCGCGAGGATCGTCATCGCTGGTTGCGGTTGCTCGTTCCAGAGCATTTCAAAATCGTACGGGTGCAAAGGCTGCGTGGCGATGTGCCGGGCGAACGCGAGGTAAGCGGTGTCGTCGACGAGAACGGGCTTGCCGAGATTGACGACCGTTGCCATGAGTGCGACCATCAACGGGTGCGCGATGTAACGACGCCAGACCATCGCGGCGATCCCTTCGGAAAGTTCGGCTGGGTACGAACCGGCTACCGTGCTAAAACGAAACGCACAACGATAGGGTACGAACGATGGGGCGGACGCTCGAATTGACGAATGAACGACAACCGCGTTCGCCGTTGCGCGTGTATACGCTCGGGACGATTCCCTTCGATGAATTTCTGACGTTTCAACGACGCCTCGTTTACGACATCAGCGGCGATCCGACCGAAGCGGCGATCGTGATTTGCGATCACCCGCCGGGAATTAGCATCGGTCGCGATGGCAGCCGTGCCGATGTTCGGCTGACGCCCGAGGAACTGACGGCGCGCGAATGGCCGGTGCGTTGGGTGTCGCGTGGCGGCGGCTGCATCTTGCACCTGCCGGGCCAACTGTGCATTTATCCGTACTTGCCGATTGCAGAAATGGGCTTAACCGCCGGCGAATACGTGCGAACGCTGACGGCGGCGGTGGCGGAAATCGCACGCACAACGGTGCGGCCAATCCCCGTGCGGGCCGATGCGACCAGCGTTGCGATTGGTTCGCGGCGCGTCGCGCAGATCGGTGCCGCGATCCGCAGTGGAGTGAGTAGCTTCGGTGCGGTGCTGAACGTGCGACCGGATTTGGAACTGTATCGCGGCATCGACTGCGCTGGCGACCCGATGCCGATGACGTCGCTGTTTCGCGAAAGTCCGAACCGCGTTCACATCGACAGCGTGCGCGACGAAGCCATCGAAATCCTCGCGAGACACTTCGGATACGAACGACATACAATACGCTACGACCACCCGGCACTGAGGCCACAACCGAGAAACCATGCAAACTTTGCCCGTCGTTGCCGTATCTGAACCCGCACCCGTTTCGTCGTCGCGGCGGTTGCCGGACTGGTTGAAACGCAAGTTGCCATCGGGTAACGAGAACTTCTTCACGCACAATCTGCTACGCGATTTGAAGCTCGAAACGGTGTGCGAAAACGCGCGCTGCCCGAACCGCCCGGAGTGTTACTCCCGGCGCACCGCCACATTCATGGTCCTCGGCAACGTCTGCACGCGGCCGTGCGGATTCTGCTCGGTGCCACGCGGCGAAACGGTCGAACTCGAAGCCGACGAGCCAGCCCGCGTCGCCGAAGCCGCCGAGCGATTGGGCCTGGAACACGTCGTGATTACATCGGTGACGCGCGACGATTTACCCGATGGCGGGGCGGAGCATTTCTACCAGTGCGTGACCGCCGTGCGCGAGCGAACCGGCTCCGCCGTTGAGGTACTCACGCCCGACTTTATGGGCAACGTGGCGGCGATCGACCGTGTGATCGAATCGAAGCCCGACGTCTACAATCACAACCTCGAAACGGTACCGCGGCTCTACCGGCGTGTGCGGGGTCGTGCGGACTACCGACGCAGTTTAGACCTGCTTTTGCAGGTAAAAAACCGCGAACCGAATATGGTCACGAAGGCGGGCCTGATGTTGGGCATCGGCGAAACGATCGAGGAATTGTTCGATGTCCTCGCCGATTTGCGAGCCGTAAAATGCGATGTCCTGACGCTCGGCCAGTACCTCGCACCGACGCTAAAACACATCCCCGTGGCACGCTATGTGCCACCACAAGAGTTCGACGAAATCGCGGTGCGGGCACGCTGGCTCGGCTTCAAGCAGGTGGTGGCGGGGCCGTTCGTGCGGTCGAGCTATCATGCTGATGAGATGGTGCCGAAGTCGTGAACCTCGTGCCGATCGTACTGGAAGACCTCGGCACGCCGCGTGCCCGTTTCAGCCTGTGGTACGTGCAGCCGGGCGAACCCGTTAGCCGTGGCGACCGCGTTGCGGAAATCGTCATTCCCGGTGCGAGCGTCGATGTCGCCGCCCCCGTCGATGGCACGTTGCGCGAGTGCCTCGCCTTCCCCGGCGACGATGTCGAAAGCGGTTCGCCCATCGGGTTTATCGAACTCCCACCGGAGTCGCAATCGTGACCGCCGCAACATTTCTTTCGTTCGACGGAATCGATGGCACGGGCAAATCGACGCAGTGCAAAATGCTCGTCGATTGGCTACGCAATCGTGGCCACGCGGTGACGGCGTGCGTCGATCCGGGTGGCACAGACATCGGCGCAAAACTCCGCGAGATTTTACTTCACGCTAGAACCACACGCCTTTCGGCAAAGACCGAAGCGCTGTTGTTCATGGCCAGCCGTGCCGAACTCGTCGACGAGATTATTCGCCCCGCACTCGCTCGTGGTGACATCGTGGTGTCAGACCGATATCTACTGGCGAATGTCGTGTATCAGGCACACGCAGGCGGCTTACATTCCGACGACCTCTGGACCATCGGCGAATTCGCGACGGGTGGCATTTTGCCCGATCTGACGCTGCTTTTCGACCTCCCACTCGAAGCGGCGCGCGCGCGTCGGGGCCGCGCGTCGGACCGCATGGAAAGCCGCGGCGATGCCTACGATGCGAAAGTTCGCGATGGCTTCTTGCTTGAAGCGGCGAACCCCGCGCGTCGCATCACGGTGATCGATGCTGCACCGATGGCGGATGTCGTGCATCGTACGGTTCTCGAAGTCGTCGTGCCATTTTTGCGGTTAAAAGGCCATCAAATCGAGGAGTAAGCGCGATGGCGTGGCAACGAATCCAAGGGCACGACGCACTCCGCGACCGGTTCGTGACGGCGTACGAACGCGGTCGCTTGGGGCACGCCTATTTGTTCGTTGGCCCCACGGGTGTCGGCAAAAAGTTCTTCGCGACCGAACTCGCGAAGGCGATGCTTTGCGAAGCCTCGCCGAGTCCGCTGACCGCTTGCGACCGCTGTGCCGCCTGTTTGCTCGTCGATGCGGGCACGCACCCCGACTGCCTGACGGCCCGCAAGCCCGACGACAAAATGGAACTGCCGATCGATGTGATTCGCGAGCTTTGCGTGTCGTTCGGGTTGAAGCCGAGTCGCGGCGTGCGGAAGATCGCCATCGTCGAAGATGCCGACGATTTCAACGAAGAATCGGCGAACGCATTTCTGAAAACGCTCGAAGAACCACCGAGCGGTTCGCTGATTATTCTGCTCGCTACCTCGGATGAAATGCAGCTTTCGACGATCCGCTCGCGCTGCCAGATTGTGCGCTTTCGACCACTCTCAAACGACACCATCCGTAGCATCCTCGCGGACCGCGACATCGTCGAAACGAAAACCGTCGCACGGCTCATTCGCCTCGCGCAAGGTAGCGTCGGTCAGGCACTCGCGATGAACGACGACGCACTTTGGCAGTTTCGCAGTTCGCTAATCGCGATGCTCGCATCGCCAAAACCGAACGGCCACGAACTCGCAACGCAGTGGATCGCACTCCTCGAAGCCGCCGGAAAAGAATCGGCAAAACAACGACAACGCGCGTCGTTGAGTATTAAATTGTGCGCAGAGATTTTGTCGCAAATCCTGCGATTAAGCGAAGGCCTACCCGCCGACGGCATCGACGAAGACATGCTCGAAAAATGCGAGAAATACGCAACACGATTAGGCTCGGATGCCATTATCGAGCGAATCGAAAAGTGCATGGAAGCGGATCGCCAAGTCGACCGCAGCGTACAACTCGTACTCGCAATCGAGGCACTCGTCGACCCGTTGACACGGTTCAATTCTTTATAGGCAGGAAAAGCAGGATAAATTTAAATTCTAATCCTGAAAATCCTGTTCATCCTGTTCAAGCAAAGTTCGACCGAATGAAGACAGGATTGGCAGGATTATCAGGATAAATTAATTCTAATCATAGAAATCTTGTCTATTCTGTCATAAGATGATGAAAGTGGTTCCTCTTATCTTAACGACGCTAACATCATTTGGTACTTGTAATGGAAAACCAAGAGCTGACGGGCAAGATCATTGGTTGTGCGATGAAAGTCCATTCTGCTTTAGGAGCAGGGTTTCTTGAGTCTGTTTATCAAAATGCATTAGCCCACGAACTGGTAAAATCGGGCCTGAAGGTGGAACTCGGACGGAAAATATCGGTCTTGTATGATGCGATTTTCGTTGGTCACTTTGAAGCCGATATGCTCATCGAAGGTTGTGTCATTATCGAAAACAAGGCCGTACAAGCGATCACCCCGATTCACGAGGTCCAACTCGTAAACTACCTCACAGCGACGGGCATCGAAATCGGCTTGCTCTTGAACTTCGGAGCTGAAAGTCTCGAATTCAAGCGAAAACACCGCACCTACAAAAAGAAGAATTCGACAGAATAGATCTTTTCTAACACCTCTTTCAACGCGCATAATCTATGACATAGCCATGTCAGCTACGATATTTCGCGGGGTCGATCGTTTCGTGTTTGATGTGCCGGCGTCGCCAGGTGTAGGTGATTTGCAATTTCCCATCGCTCGACTGGATGATCGCAGGGTACGAATATTCACCTTGTTCGGTTTCGAGGTCGGTGACCTTTGCCCACGTGACGCCGTCGTCGGTGGATCGTGCCAAGCTGATCGGCACGCGACCAATCGGTGCGGGGTTGTAGATCAGGAACAAGTCGCCCTCGCGGGTTTTCACCACGTCGATTCCGCTACTTGGGTTGTGCAAATCCGTAGCCACCGCGGCGGTGAATGTCTTACCATTGTCGGTCGATTCCGCACGACAGATCCGCAGCGGGTTTTGCGAACGCATCAGAGCGACGACCTTGCCGTCTTTCGTTTGAAACAGCGTTGGCTGAATCTGCCCGCCGTTCGGTTTCTCCTTCACCGCAAACGAATTCGAGCGTAGCCACGTCTTGCCGCCATCGGTCGAACGATCGACGTACGGCGTCCACATGTGATACGTTTCCACCGAAGTACCCGCGAGCAGCGTGCCATCGTTGAGGACGATCGGCTTCGCGCGAACGGGGCCGTAGAACCCCGCGGGGAGTAGCGTCGGCTTCGACCACGTGACGCCATCGTCGTTCGATGTGCGCAGTGCGCCGGACCACGTCATCGGGTCGGGGCCGAACTTGTACCAGAGGCTGAGTTCGTTTTTTGCGGTGCGAAACAGTACCGGGTTCCAGCACGGTTGGCCCGGCTCGGTGCCGAGGACTTCGAGTGCCGACCACTTCGTACCGTCGAAGTGCGAGGCCCAAATCTGAACGTCTTTCGCCTTCTCTTCCTTACCGCCGAACCACGCCGCCATCAGCTTACCCGGCGCAGTTTCGACGATCGTCGAAGCGTGGCACGACGGAAACGGAGCCTTGTCGAATATCATCATCGGAGCACCGTTTCGCGTGGGGAGAGTTCGCAGAATTACACGCCGATGACTTGCTCGCGCTCGGCGTCCCAGTGGACTTTCTTGCCGGTGCGGTACGACAGATTCGCGAGGTGTGCGGCCGTAATCACCTTGTGGCCCAGTTCGATTGGGCTGTTCGGTTCCTTGCGGCTCTTGCAGCATTCGAGCCAGTTCTTGACGTGCGACGCCGTCTCGTTCTCGATCTTCCACGTGTCGATCGGCTTCATGTCCGGCGTGATCTTGTCGATCGTGTTGTACAACTTAACTTCTTTTTCCGCGTCGGCGATGAGCGTCATCTTGGTGCCGTAGAACCCACAGCCGACGCCATCCGCGCCGTTGACGAACTGCACCGCGAAGGTGGCGGCGAACTTGCCGTAGTCCCAGACGCCGTGGATGACGTCGGGCGTTTCCCAGTGTTTGAAGTGGTAGGTGCCGCCGTTCGCGACGACGCTCTTCGGCGAATCCATCCCGCTCAGCCACTGGACGATGTCGAGTTGGTGGGCACCGATGTCGGTCATCAGACCGCCCGCGTAATCCCAGTACCAGCGCCACGACCAGTAGCGTGCGGAATTGAACTCGCGCTTCGGGGCTTTGCCGAGGAAGGCGTCCCAGTCGATCTGTTTTTGCATCGCCTTGTCGAACTCTTTCGGCGGGGCGAACGGATCGCGTTTGATCCAGTTGCGGCAATCCCAGACCTTCGCCCAAATGAGTTCGCCGAAGTCGTTCGACTGAATCACGTCGCGGCACTGTCGCCAGTGCGGGCCGCTGTGGCGTTGGTTCCCCACTTGCACGATCTTCTTCGCCGTGCGTACCGCCTCGATCATTTCGCGGCCTTCGTCGATCGACTTCGTCAGCGGTTTTTCGATGTATGCATCTTTGTCGGCTTGCATCGCGGCGATCAGAACGTCGCGGTGGTGGTGGTCCGGCGT
>JAYSKW010000606.1:0-11657 GCA_043726085.1 Limnoglobus sp. | reverse complement strand
GAGTACATTCAGGCGAGCGACGGCGGAAACTATCAAGCCGCGAGTCGCACGGTGATGTGGAAACTCGCCGCGATGGGCACCGGCTCGACGAAATCGCTGTCGATGAAACTACGTGCGGCGGCGGCGACCGAAGCAACGATTAAAATCGTTGCCCAAGCGGCCACACCCGTTCCGAACGCGATGGAAACGAACGGCGTGATTCCAGCGGGTGGACGTGGGGCGGGGCGGGTTCTCGAAGCGAAGGCGGAAGCGTCGGTGAAAGCCGAAGGTGTCCCCGCGATTCGCTTCGAGGTGATCGACATCGAAGACCCCGTCGAAGCGGGTAAAGAAGCGATTTACGAAATCAAAGTGGTCAACCAAGGCACGGCGGCTTGCACGAATGTCGTCGTCGCGGCCACGCTCGCAGACGGCACGGCGGCAACTGGGGCGACGGGGCCGACACAAGCTCGCGGCCAAGGGCAGAGTCTCAGCTTCGATGGAATCGCATCGTTGGCACCGAAACAAGAGGCTACGTTCCGGGTTCGCGTCAAAGGCAACCTGGCGGGCGATTTGAAATTCAAAGTTCAGTTGACGTGCGACGAAATTCGCACGCCGATCGTGAAAGAAGAAAACACGCGATTCCTGAAGGAATAGCAGTGTGGTTGGCCAGTCCCGACTCGTTTGGGGAAGCGAACGGGGCTGACCTTGAGTGTTGGTAGTGACAGTGTTACTATCCGGCGGCACGACGAGGACACGTCGGTACAGGCCGCACGGAACGGAATTCATTGCCATCGGCGGAACTTGTCGGGAAGCACCGCAGCTGGCAGGGGGAGGGAGTCCGTTTATGAACGCGACGCGAACGATGCCATTAGTTGAGACCGTGAAAATTCACATTCGCTGGATGATTCGCCGCGATATGGCGGACGTTCTGAAGGCGGAGCAGGAGAGCTTCGATTATGCTTGGACGGAAGACGATTTCCTCCGATGCCTTCGCCAGCGAAACTGCATCGGCATGGTTGCAGAGAATAAAGAGCGCGTCATCGGCTTTATGATCTACGAACTGCACAAGAGCCGGTTGCACGTGCTGAACTTCGCAGTGGCCCCGAATTTCCGGCGATCCGGAATCGGCTGCCAGATGGTCGGGAAGCTGATCGGTAAACTTTCCAGCCATCGACGGTCGAAGATTACGCTGGCGGTGCGCGAGCGAAACCTCAGCGCGCAATTGTTCTTCCGCCATCAGGACTTCAAAGCGAAGCGGGTACTGCGGAAATACTACGAGGACAGCGGCGAGGATGCGTTCCTGATGGAGTACCGCATCGACGACAACATCGAAGAAGCGATTGCACCGTTCAACCGGATCGCGCAGTTTGAAGAGAGTTGAACGGCTGGCACACGGTGAAATCGAAATCTCCAAAAACGGCCCGGTCGGGAGCACGATGCGTGCGACCGAACGGGCCGATTGTATAAGCAGGCTTGTTTTGTAGTGGGAAATTGGATCGGACCGAGTGGGAGAGAGCAATCATGAACGCAATAGGGAACCGAACGATGCGACGGGTATTGGCGGCGTTCGTCGCGATGGCGCTCGTCGGTTTCACCGTACTCGGTCGGAATCGCTTGGCGTACGCGGACCCTGTGCCCGTGATTGTTTTGCCATCGGCACGAAATGCCGAGCCACGGATCGACACCGCAATTATCCAGTCGCGGGCCATCGTTCCGCCATTGCCCGCTCCGCCGATCATTCGCGCCGACGCAATCCCGAATCGTGTGTCCGACCTGGCATTTCCCGCATTGAAAGTACCCGAATTGCTCGCGCCGTTACCCGCACCGCCCGTAAAGAAAGTGGCGGAATTGTGGCCGGTCAAGAAGCCCGAACTACTACCGCCACCGCTTGAAATCGTGCCGATACCCGTGCCAGTGCCAATTCGTACGGAACCAGTCGTGCCCGTTTTGATCCCTGCGCCGCCCATGATTTCGTCTGCCAGAGAGAATCAAAATAAGCCACAGGCATATGCTCCCACGGTGTGGGGAGAAAGTGCGGTGCCAAAAAAGAAACCAGAAGTGGTTCGGGAACGACCAACGCCCGAACTTCCGTCGTTGTTTGAACCGACGCAACCGACTCCAGCGAAGAATCCGCTACCACTCGTCGAACCGACAATCCTTCCGCCGCCCAAATACTCCTTGCAATTGGTAAAACCGCAGCATATTCTCAAGCCAATGGAGCCAGTTGCGCCGTTTGTTGCAATCCATTCGACGCAAGTAGCGGAAACGGCACCCGCGCCGAAGCCGATTGCCGTGCCAGCGCCCATAGTATCGAACACCAAGACGACACCTGGAGAATTCATCATGCCACTGTCACTTCGCAGAATCGCACTATCGACCATCTTGGGAGCCACACTGATGGTCGCCCCGGTGTTTGCCGACAACCTCGACAAAAAAGACGACACCACGAAGCAAGAGCTCGAGAAAACCAACGTGCTGATTGCTGAGTTGAAGCGCGATCTGGCAGACCTGAAAACGAAGGAACTCGCGAGCATCAAGAAGGAAATCAACGCACTCGTCGAATCGAACAAACTGACGCAGATCTTCCTCGAAGGTAGCAGCGACAAAGGCTCTGCAACCGATGGCCTTCTGAAGAAGATGACCCGCCTCGAAGAAACGCTCGCAACTGTCGATAAAAAGCTTCAGTTGCTCGATACGAAACTGTCCGCAAGCACGCGAACGGCAGGTTCCTCGCCGGAGAGTGCGAAGGCGATCGTAGAGACCGGTAGCGTCAAAATCGTCAACGATTACGAAGTCGAAATCTCCATCGTCGTGAACGGCAAAGCGTTCCGCATCGAGCCTAAGGAAACGAAGAACATCGACGTTCCCGTCGGCTCGTTGAAGTACCAATTGCTCGGGAGCGGTTCGTCCGAAACCACGCGAACGGTCAAGGATAAAGAGATCGTCACGCTGTGGGTTCACTAAACGCGGACGGAGACACGATCAGTCGAGAACCCCGATTCCCTGAGTCGGGGTTCTGTCGTTATTCACGAGGCGAACGCGATGACGATCACAATCGATGGCTATGCAGGTACGGGTAAATCGACGGCGGCGAGTTTGTTAGCCGACGCACTCGGCTACGAACTCCTCAACACGGGCGCGATGTACCGTGCGATCGGCGAGATTCTCGAGCGTGAGGGTGTCGAACTCGAACTCGCTTCAAGGGACGCGACAACGATACGCAACATCGTCAAAAAATGTCACTTCGAGCTACGAAACAACATCGTGTTCATTAACGGCGAAGATCGAAATGCACACCTTCGCACCGAACGGATGAACGCGCTCGCCAGCAAGGTCGGTACGTTTAAGGAAGTGCGAGAACACCTCAAAGCCGAGCAAATCCGCATCGCCACGGGCAAAAAGATCATCTGCGAAGGCCGCGACCAGGGCACAGTGGTGTTCCCGAACGCGATACTCAAATTCTTCTTCACCGCCAACGCCGAAGTGCGTGCGTTACGACGGATGCTCGACCTCGAAAAAATCAACAGCCCCGCGAGTTATCACGAGGTGTACGACCAGATTATTTCCCGCGACCTGCAAGATGAGACGCGCGAACTGGACCCACTTAAAGAACCGGCTAACGCGGTGCGGATCGATACATCGGTGATGAACATCGACGAGGTTCTTGAGAATATGTTCGCGGCGTGTGAGGCCGCGAACATCCACAAACGATAACCGGATTGCTTACGGCAGTTGCGATTCCACGGCTACTTTCGGCACATTGTTCGCGGGCACCTTCCAAAACTTCGCATAAACCAGCCCCGCACCGAGTAGTATCGACGCGAGCAAAATTGAGACTAACGCGAGGTTGTACACCATATTGCTGCGTTGCGGTCGCGGTTGAGGGGCCATCGGTAGCGCCGGGTTCTGATGCGGCGTCGGTTGCGGTACCGGCGTCGGATCGACCGACTTATGTAACTGGCTACCGAACGGCGACGGTTCTGGCCGTGGCTTGGCTGCGAACGGCTTCGATGGCGTGGGAGCCGGGGCAACGGCGGCCATCTGCGGATACTTCAATGGCGCGGGAGCGGTCCCAACGGCTTGCGGCTCGAACGATTTTCGCGTCGGGGCGCTGAACGGATTCGCAGCAGCTGGGCTGCCGAACGGCTTCTGGGCCGGTTGCGAACGCATGTCGGCGGCCAGTTGGCTCACGAGCTTACTACGGGTGACCGACCCCATTCCGACGGCGGCCGCATCGGGAATCGGAGAGTGGGTTGCACTCAATTCGACCATCGGTGCCATCTCCATGCCTTCGAGCACGGCGGGGCACAATACGGGCATCTCGGATACCGACGGCACCAACTTATCGGTCGTGATCCACGGCGTGATCGCGTTGACGATCTCTGCGGGAGTCTGATAGCGCACGGCCGGGTCTTTCGCCATCATCTTCGCCAAGATTACGGCCAAGCCTTCGGGCACTTCGGGGCGAAGTTGGCGTATCGGCGTCGGCTCTTTCGTGCGGTGCCACAGCAACTTCTGCGAGACCGTGCCCGTGGGGAACGGCGGGTGGCCTGCCAGCAGGAAATATAACGTCGCACCGAGTGCATATACGTCCGCACGCACATCGACCGCATGGCTATTTGCGACTTGTTCCGGAGCCACATAATCCGCGGTACCGAGTACGATCTTGTCGTCGTATTTCACCGTGAGCATGTCGGACTGATCGTTGAAGAAACGTGCCAAGCCCAGGTCGAGGACGCGGGCCAGACCTTTGCGATCGATCAGGATATTACCCGGCTTCACGTCGCGGTGGATGACGCCACTTTTGAACGCGAAATCCAGCCCGACTGCGACTTGTTTCGTGTAGTGTGCCGCACGCCCGCAGTCCATTGGGCCGAACTTCTTGACGATCTCGAGGAGGTTCGAGCCATCGACGTATTCCATCACGATAAAGTGCAGGTTACCATCTTGGTCGATGTCGTGCGTACGGACGATGTTCGGGTGTTCGAGCGAACCGGCCGCGCGGGCCTCGCGATAAAATCGACCGAGCGCCGCAGGCTGTTCGGCCTTGGCGGGCGGTAGCACTTTGATGGCGACGCGGCGCTTCATGAACATGTGTTCGCACAGGAACACCTGCCCCATGCCGCCAACGCCGATTCGTTCGAGTAGCTTATATTTTCCGATACTAAAGCCACGCCACTTCCCGAGCAGGAACTGCTCGGCTTGGAAGTTCGTGAGTATCCCATCGCTAATCATGTCATCGGTCGCTTGTCGCGGATCGGCCGACAATCCACGACCTTTCTGACGTCGCGCGATATACGCAGTCAACCGAGACTCATCCACCATGCCGCTTTTCCGGATGAGTTGAATCAGTTCTTCAAACGAGTTCGGCACAGACATACGAACACCATGATGATGGCGATTAGGCGGTTGCGAATACGACGAAAAACTAGAACGACTTCACGCCAGACGCAAATCGATCTATCGGCGTTTCAGCGGCGCATCGCGTCGATCCGTTTGGAAACGAAGGTTCGGAAATGGTTCGTCTGCACTGTTGAGTCAATCTGGAGAACATGCCGGGTCCACAGATTGGATGATATTATGCTCTCGCGCGAACATCGAATCAGGCTAAAATTCCCTTGATGATTTCGCCGTGAACGTCGGTCAATCGAAAGTTACGACCGGCGTGGGGGTATGTCAGCTTCGTGTGATCGAGGCCGAGAAGGTGCAGAATCGTGGCGTGTAGGTCGTGGAAATGGACTTTGTCTTTAACGGAATAATAACCGAAGTCGTCGGTTTCACCGTAGCTGATCCCCGGTTTGACTCCCCCTCCGGCGAGGAACATCGTAAACCCGTGGGGGTTGTGATCCCGGCCATCTTTGCCTTGTGCCACCGGAGTGCGTCCGAATTCGCCACCCCAAATTACAAGCGTCTCTTCCAACATTCCTCGCTGTTTCAAGTCGCCAATGAGTGCTGCGATAGGCTGATCGACTTCTTTCGCATTTCGCGAATGATCGACTTTCAGATTTTCGTGTTGATCCCATTTGTAACTGTGCGTGCATTGGATGAATCGCACGCCGGATTCTGCGAACCGCCGAGCTAATAAGCACTGACGGCCGAAATTCGCAGTCGTTGGCTCATCCATGCCATAGCGATTCTTAGTGATGACAGTCTCCTTTGAGAGATCGTGTATGCTCGGTGCGGCGACTTGCATCCGAAATGCCATCTCGAACGATTCGATTCTGCCTTCGATGGCGGGGTCCGGTCCGAGTTGGGCTAAACGCTCTCGATCGATCTCCGCAAGCAAGTCGATTTGCCGACGCTGCTGCTCGGTCGGAGTCGATCCTTTGATGAAAGGCACTTTCGCCCGATCCGAAGGAATACTCGCGTTGCCGAGCGGCGTGCCCTGATAGATCGCGGGTAAAAACGCGGAAGAATAGTTATTGACTCCGCCATGGGTGAGCGTTGGGCAGATCGTAATGAAGCCGGGGAGATCGCGATTTTCCGTACCGAGGCCATAACTGATCCACGATCCCATGCTGGGCCGCACGAAAGTATCGCTCCCGGTATGCAGTTCCAACAGTGCCCCGCCGTGCCGCGAATTGGAACCGTACATCGACTTGATGAAGCAAAGGTCGTCGACCGATTTCGCGACGTGCGGAAACAACTCCGAAACCCAGGCACCACTATGCCCGTACTGTTGAAACTTCCAGGGCGATCGAAGTAAGTTCCCGGTCGGACTCGACACGACGCGAGGCTTGGGGAATGGCAGTGGCTTCCCATCGTATTCTTCCAGTTTTGGCTTGTAGTCGAAGGTATCGACCTGACTGGGGCCGCCGTGCATAAACAGAAAGATCACACGTTTGGCTTTGGGCCGGAAGTGCGGCCGTTTCGGGGCGAGCGGATCCCCACGACCCTCGGCGCGACTCAACATATCGGCGAGGGCCAGCCAGCCGAAACCGATCGATGACGATTGGAGTAACTGTCGGCGAGTCATGAGCGGTGTCATCCGTCACTCCACAAATGCGAATTCGGCAGAGGCCAGCAACACGCGACAAAATCCACTCCAAGCCAGAAGTATCGTGGCTGCGGTTGGCTCCACGCCTTGTGCCGAAGCAAGATAGCGTAGCGCCCGCGTCACATCGGCGTCGCTGGCCGTACGGCCATATGCCCGTAAATACGCTTGTTGGATGCGACTGCGATCATCGAGAGGCATCTTGACCAGAATTCGCGCAAAGGCCAGCGATGTTTCATCGGCAAGATCGCTGTTGAGCAAAAACAACGCTTGTGCCGGTATGGTTGTGACAGATCGCACGCCCGCAGGTGTCGATGGATCGGGGAAATCGTTCGCTTGGAGAACATCGTAAATCGCACTGCGAATGATCGGCAAATACACGGTGCGGCGCGAGGTCACATAATCGTTGTGCGCTCGATTCGTGGTATTCGTGACGTACTGCCGATTCGGTGTCGTCAAAAGCGAACCGCCCGCTTTGCGGTCGAGTAAGCCTGCAATCGCGAGCATACCATCTCGCTGTTCTTCCGCATCGAGGCGACGACGGTGAAACCGCCACAGCAGGCGATTGTCGGGGTCGATTGCATCGGCATCCGGATCGTAACGCGTACTCAACTTGTAAGCCTGCGAAGTCAGAATCAGCCGATGCAACGACTTCAAACTCCACCCCGACTTGATCAATTCGGACGCGAGGTAATCGAGCAACTCCGGGTGTGACGGTCGCTCGCCGAGTTTACCGAAGTTGTCCGGCGTCCGAACGAGTCCTTTACCGAAGTGACCGAGCCAGATTCGATTCGCGATCACGCGCGGCGTAAGCGGATTGAGTGGATTCACGAGCCAATTGGCGAATTCCTTGCGTCCGCTACCTGCAACGATCGTCGGTTGGCCTGCGAGTGGCAGTATAGTTAGCGTTCTTCTCGGAACCTCGGCTCCGAGCGTCATGTGATTCCCGCGCAAGTGAATGCGCAGGTTTTCCGGCGTATTTTCTTCGACGGCCATCACCTCGACGATCTCAGGTTTGGTTTTTTCGATGACCGCGAGTTGTTCTTTTGCCGTCTTCGCGAGCTTCATCAACGCCGTCGGTTCGTCATCCGAATTCGGTAGCGACGGGAATGGGCCGTTGGCGTCACCGGCAATCCGCGAAAGTTCTTCAGTCGATGGCGGCGTCTCTTTCCATTTTGCGGCCAGGTTGATCCAGCCTCGCAAAAAGGACAAATTGAGCTTCTGAGAGATTGCGATTTCTTCGACCGTCGGTGCCGGCGTTTTCGCACGTTCGGGTGCGAGCGGGAGGAGTGCGATTTTGTCGAAGTGCGGGAACGGTCCGTCTCGTTCGAGTCGTATCGTCGTTTTTCCACGTACGAGCGGCACGACGGCCTCAGCCGACCAAATTTGTTTGTCCGGATTCCACGAGCCGGTCGCAGCACTCGCCGCATCGGTCCGGACTCGTTTCACACCGATGGATAAAATCGTCGGGCGTGTATCAGCGGCCGCGTAGCGAATGGCAATCTGGTAATTGCCATCCGCAGGCACCTCGACATCGTACTCTGCAACGTTCGGCAAAATTCCCGCGTTGATGATGACGCCAATCCCTTCGCCATAACCATTTTTCAGTTTGAGTACATTCCCTCGCGTGTAATCCTCTGCTTCGACGACGATACTCCCTGCGAGTTTCGCTGTCACAGGATCGGCAACGAGCAGCGGGATCGGACGATTTTGGGCAATGAATTGTCGAGCCGCCGCAGCGTACACATCGGTCCGTTTGCGTTCGATTTCGGTAATCGCCTTCCATTCTTCTCGCCATTTCCGTTCGGCTATTCGCAAGGCATCTGCCGCCGCAGTCCGCTTCTTTTCAAACTCGGCGAGGAGTGCGATGTTCTCCGGCGTTCCAATCGGTCGCTCATGCCATTTCGCAACGACGCTGTAATTTTGCATCGTCTTGGTGGAGTAGAAAATCCCCGCCAGTCCGTAGTAATCGTGCGTGGTGATCGGGTCGAACTTGTGGTCGTGACAACGCGCACATCCGAACGTCAGTCCGAGAAACGCTTGCCCCAGCGTGTCGAGTTGCTCGTCGACGATGTCCATCCGCATCTTGGCGGGATCGTCTTCCGCGAGCATTTTCGGGCCGATGACGAGAAATCCCGTTGCCATCAAACGGTCGGCTTTCTCGCGCTCCGTCCCGCCCGGTATGAGATCGCCCGCGATTTGCTCCATCGCGAACTGATCGAAAGGCTTATCGGAATTGAACGATCGAATGACGTAATCGCGATATTGCCAGGCATGGCTGTGCGCGAGATTCTCGTCCATCCCGTTACTGTCTGCATATCGAGCGACATCGAGCCAACGCCTTCCCCATTTTTCCCCGTACGCAGGCGAGGCTAATAGGCGATCGATCAACGTGTCCCATGCGTTCGGCGAAGTATCCGCGATAAATGCTTCGATCTCCGTTACGGTCGTCGGTAGTCCGGTCAGATCCCAGGTCACACGCCGAATCAACGTCCGTCTATCGGCTTCCGGTGCAGACTTGAGTTTCGCTTGCTCGCGCCGTCGATTCAGAAATTCATCGATCCGATTCGATCCGGGAATCGCTGCCCGATTCGCCGACGGGATCGGCTGGAATGCCCAAAATGCTTTTTCTTCGATCGTGAACGATCGGGGGCCAATCGATTTCGATTCGGGTGGAGTTGTGCTTTTTGCGTCGGGCCAGATGGCACCGTCTTTGACCCATTCGATGAGACTCGCGATCTCCGCTTCGCTCAACTTATTCTTCGGCGGCATCTTCAATTGTTCGCTATGACGAACCGCCAATACGATCGGACTTTGATCTGGTTTACCGGGTACGACCGCAGGGCCACTTTCGCCACCCTTTCGCATATCTGCAAGCGAATCGAGACGCAACTCACCCTTTTGTTTCTCAGCACCGTGACAACTCCAACAGTGCTTGGCCAACAGCGGGCGAATCGTTTTTTCAAATTTCGCCGTCGAATCGAGCGGGGCCGATTCCGCACGCATTCCAACGCACGCGGACAACGCGAGAACGATAATAGCGAATCGAGCGTGACCCATCGCGAGTTGACCCTCGAAAGTTCCACACGGCACAGCGAAATCGTTTAGGCTGGACCTTTAGCATGACAAACTGAACGCCAACTCGCAAGTAAGAATGAAACGAGTATCGATAAAAATTTTAACAAAGCGCAACTTTCCTCTCGCTTCGACGAAAAGATAAAGTTATCATTCCCAATAGAGGTTCACCTACCAGTGCCACGTCCCGTGGCCGAACCCAACTTAAAGCATCAGAGGGGTCACCATGCCTTCCCTCCGTTTTCTGGCCGCAATGGTCAGCACGGCTCTCGCGACATCGACGATATATGCGACACCGCCAACGGATGCGGACAGTCGCAAAGAATGGGTCGGGCAACCGCTGTCGTTGCAAGTCGCGCCGAATTCCATCGTACTCAATGGCCCGCGCGACGTGCGGCAACTCGTCGTCACCGGAATGTACGACAAAGCTCGGCTCCGCGACCTCACCCACGCGGTCGAAGTTTCGGTCGCACCGGCTGGGATCGTCGAACTCGGCGAAGGCCTGTTCATTAACGGTTTGAAAGACGGCACGGCAATCCTCACCGTCAAAGCAGGTGGCAAAGTCGCAACGACTTCGATCACCGTCGCGAAGATGACGGAGACAATCCCCGTCAGTTACCGCAACGATGTCACCGCCGCAATGAACGTCGGCGGCTGTAATATGGGTGCCTGTCACGGCACGCCGAGCGGCAAGAACGGCTTCAAACTCTCGTTGCGTGGCTTCGACCCGGCGGCCGATTACCTGCAACTCACCCGCGAACAATTCGGCCGTCGTTCGGACAAACACGATCCGATGGGCAGCCTCATTCTCCTCAAGAGCCTCGGCCGCGTGCCCCACGAAGGCGGCGCGCGATTCGGTGCATCGAGTATTCCTGCCAAGATGTTGGCAGGCTGGCTCGGCGAAGGAATGCACGACGACCCGAGTACGCTGCCGACCGTCAAGAAAGTCGAAGTGCTGCCGGGCAATCGCGTGCAACTCGCACCCGCGAAGTGGCAACAACTGTCCGTCGTCGCGACTTTCAGCGATGGTAAAACTCGCGACGTCACCCGCCTGACCAACTTCAGTAGCAGCGACCCAGCCACCGCCGACGTGAACCCGAACGGCCTCGTCGAATTCAAGCGTGCCGGCGAAGTCGCCGTGTTATGCCGCTACCTCGAAGAGTTGATTTCCGTACGTCTGACGTTTCTCGAACCTCGCGAAGGGTTCGCGTGGCCGAATATCGCCGAAGCGAACTACGTCGATACGCACGTCTTCAACAAACTGAAACTGATGACGATACTGCCATCGGATTTAGCGACCGATTACGAGTACGTTCGCCGCGCGTACCTCGATTCGATTGGCCGAATGCCGACCGACAAGGAAGCGAAGACGTTCCTCGCCGATGCTTCACCGACGAAGCGCACCGCGTTGATCGATCACCTTCTGGTACAGCCCGAATTCGCCGATTTCTGGGCGCTCAAATGGGCCGACGTGCTGCGTTCGAGCCGCAAGACGATTCAAGTGAAAGGTTCGTACGCATTCCACGAATGGCTACGTAGCCGCATTGCGGACAACGCCCCAATCGACGGTATCGTTCGCGAATTACTCACATCGAATGGCAACACGTTC
>JAYSKW010000605.1:0-6376 GCA_043726085.1 Limnoglobus sp. | reverse complement strand
GCGTCGTTGTTGCAGCAAAATGTCTGCGTATTGTTGGTCGATCTCGTCGGCGTCCGGCAGGCGAACCTGTACGCCGAACTCCTCGCGCTCCTCGGTTGTGCCGACCCGCAACTCGCCCCGACGCCACCGCACCTGTACGCCGTCTCGCTCCGCTTCCGCAAGCGACTCAAACGCGGTCCGCTGCTCGATGTGTGGTTTTACCCGATGATAATCGGCCAACCGTTACCGACGCTACCGATCTGGCTGACGCCCGAACGGAGCGTGACCCTCCCGCTCGAAACGAGCTACGAAGAAACGTGCCGGATATTGGGTATCGCCTGATGTCGGCGCACCTGATCTCGAATCATTGGGGCCTTTAGAACGCCATCGTCGATCAGCTTTTGTGCATCGTGAACCTGGGCCACGAGGACGCGCCCGGCCTTTGCCTGTACCAGATCGCAGGACTGTGTCAAAATAATTGTGCGCGCAACCCATCGCTTAACAGGGATGTTGCGAAGGTCGCTGATGAGATCCGATGCATTCAATCCTAAGAGCGGGCATCCATCAAAGATGTCACCCTGATTCAACGGACTATCCGATGGTGAGACGGCGAACATGAGCTACTCCGTAACATCGTGCGACTCCGGGACATAATTCGCAATCTCGATTGGCACAACGATTTCGCCTTTGGGCCAAGGTATGTCGAACGGCGCACTCATTTCCTCCGTCAGAAATGGCTCCTGCGGCAACGGGGCTTGGGAGTAGACCACAAGGTTTTCGCGCAGCGTAGTCTCTAGCACTTCGACGACCGTGTCGGCTGGCGTTCGTTGTCGGTGTAAAACAGCGACATTCTATCACTTCTCGGCGGGGACGCGCAACCCAGCGCGAATGGTCAATCGGTTTCGCAACTTGTGCGAGATATGGCGATTCTCACCTGCGGCGCGAGTATGCCGAACTTGCGGTGAGAATGTGCGATTTTCCAGACGGCTTCGGTAGGAGTTTCCTTGTGCAAACTGCGTTCCTGTTAGACAACACTAGGGTGACTTTGCCCGAAATGCAGACTGTATCGACGCGGTCCGGAAATGTCATGAACCCTTTGAATCCGCAACGCGACTCTGCAAATCGCACGCACATCGCGGGTGCCAACGAGATCGCACGCGAATTTGCCGTGGCGGCCCATCAACCGCTCGACCGACGGACTGCCTGCGAAGCACTGCCGAACCTAACGATCCCGCCCGTGAACCCTGCCGATGTCGAAACGCCTCCGCCGGGGCATTCGGCCAGCGGGATGATCCCTTCCGATGCCATGTGCGCGACGGTGCGCTACGAACTGATCGGCGAGATTGCCCGCGGCGGCATGGGCGTGTTGTTGCGTGCCCACGACCGGTTAATCGGCCGCGAACTCGTCATCAAATTGCTACGCGACGAACTGCGTGGTCATGCCACCGCCGAACGGCGTTTCCTGCGCGAAGCCCGCATCAACGGTCAACTGCAACACCCCGGCATCGTACCGATTTACGATGTGGGTCGATTCCCCGACGGTCGACCGTTCCTAACGATGCGTTACGTGTACGGTCGCACGCTCGAAGCGGTACTGGCCGCACGATCTTCTGCCGATTCCGACCATACGCAACTCTTACGCATTTTCGAGCGAGTCTGCGAGACGGTAGCGTATGCCCATGCCAAAGGTGTGATCCACCGCGACTTGAAGCCGGCGAACGTGATGGTGTCCGGGTTCGGACAAGTGCGGGTTCTCGATTGGGGTTTAGCGAAAGTCGTCGGTGAACCGCCGGAGCCGCACGACAGCGAACCGATGCTAACGCCGTCGCCATTTCTCACGCAGTTCGGCGCGGCCATCGGCACCCCCGCGTACATCCCGCCGGAGCAAGCATCGGGCGAGTGCATCCTGTGGAACGAGCGCTCGGACGTCTTCGGGCTGGGCGGCATCTTGTGCGAAATTTTCACCGGTCAACCGCCGTACGTCGGCGAGACGATGCAAGCCATTTGGGCGAAGGCCCGCTCGGGCGACTTACGCGAAGCCCACGAACGCCTGCGAAATTGCAGTGCCGACCCCACCTGGGTGCAACTCGCCATCGCCTGCCTGGCCCCCAACCCCAACGACCGCCCCCGCTCCGCAGAGGAAGTCCTCTGTGCCACATCGCATCGAAAATAGACTGACATATTCGCCAAGGCGAGAAGCCCACTGATCCAGCCACCATCAATGCAGTTTTGAAATGCGGTAATTCGCCGCGACACATCCGATATTACCGAGCCGATCCCCGCAAGGGGTCGGGGGTAGGCGACGGCAGTTCCACCCGACCCCTTGCGGGGAATCGGCTCGGAATCACCGACGCGCAAGGCGAGCGGTGGGTGTAAGCCCACTGATCCAGCCATCGTCACATGCAACGCGAACGGAAACCAATCGCATCGTCGAAAATGCACATCGCCACTGACGCACAACGAATCCGGGAGTCATCTCCCCCGCTCGCCAGGAGGTCGCTCCCACCTCACACAATCGCGCCCTTCGACTTCAGAAACTTCAAACCCTCCGGCGTATCGAGTTTCACATCGCCATAAGTCGCACGACTCAGATTCGCACGACTCAGATTCGCACCAATCAGATTCGCACCACTCAGATTCGCAGCACTCAGATCCGCATCACGCAGATTCGCATCACGCAGATTCGCATCACGCAGATCCGCACGAATCAGATTCGCAGCACTCAGATTCGCACGAATCAGATTTGCACCACTCAGATTCGCACGAAACAGATTTGCATCAATCAGATCCGCACCAATCAGATACGCACCAATCAGATACGCACGATTCAGAATCGCAGCACTCAGATTCGCATCACTCAGATTCGCACCACTCAGATTCGCACCACGCAGATCCGCACCACGCAGATCACATTGCAGCAGACATTGATGCGACAGATCCCATCGTTTCAGAGATAGCGGGGGTGGGGGGGGATTATACCAGAAAAACGAGGCCATCGGCGCTCGTACGTGGCGGAGCATTTCGGCGGCGGACGCTCTCGTTGGCCATGCGATTCGCAGGAAACAATCGGCGTTCCGCTCCATCCACTCGGTATGAACAAGCACCCAATTGCGATGCACTTCATATTGGAATCGGACTGCCGACAACTCTGGCGGTTCCGGCAGTGGATCGGTCTGGGCGCGATCTTGCCACTTCGGCGATTCGATCGTGGCGTCGCAGGCACCGATGATTTGCACGAGCGCATGTTCGGCACGATTGGAGTCGTCCGACATTTTTTGGAACGTCGCATCTAACAACAATTCCGCCGGAAAGCGATACTGCAATTCGTACTCCAGCAACTTCACTGCTTGATCGCGCCATTGCCTGGCATCGGCTTGTTCGTGTTCGACGCGCCGGGCGACTTCTTCGCGGATGTGCTGGTCGAGGGCATGGTCGATCGCAGCGGGTCCGACAATTTGCAACCACTCGAACGCGAGTTCCTTCGCTTCCCAGATCGACTTGTCTCGTTTGTCATTCGGGTTCTTGCGTGTCCCGAATCGACTGGCAATGTCGGCGATCGCTGAGACAACCCCCGCTGCCGCGAGGTATTCGGCGAATGGCTTAATCGAAAATTCAAACGTCTCTTCGCCGTTCGTGATTCGGTTGCGGAAGTAGAACGCGAGGAATAGCCCGACGATGCCTTCCTTGCAACTCTTTGCATAGTCCGTCAACACCCCTTTCAAACGCATCGGAACGGCCAACGCGTCCGTGGCTTTCACCGAGGCAGTACGGCCGTCTCCGGTATGCCATGCGGTCATGCCGAACAGTGCCATCATGTCGCGGAAGTCGGTGAACGACATATTTTCGATGAGCTTGTGGCGATGCTCATATTCGCGGTCGTAGATCTTCCGCAGTAGCCATGCGAACACGTCCGCCATGCGATTCGGAACCTCGTTGCCCGTAAACGGGTTTGGCGGAACCGGGTTCTCCGGCGAATGCGCCACTTTCGATGGCTTATCCCGGTCCCGGTAAGCCAGCGCCAGCAAGAAGTTCAATAACGGCTGTGCGGTGAACTCTTCCAGTTTTTCGTCCTTCAACAACGCCGGCATCTCGTTGACTATGTCGCCGACGGCCTTCGTGTAACGCTTCCACCATTGCTCGCGGCGATCCATCGCCAGTTCTTTCACGTCGCCGACATACTCGAAATCGTCGTCATTGCGGTCTTTCTCCGGCGTCCAGAACGGCAACAGGTGATACGTCTGCTTCGGGTCGGTGAAGACTTTGCCAAAGTCCTGCGCCGCGATGGGCCGACCGCAAAATAGGACGTGAACGATTCGGCCGTTCTGTTGACATTGGTTCAACGCGAAAAGTATCTTGGCAGCGAAATCCTCAGCCGCGCGCTTGCCGGCATCGCCTTGTTGGCTCAGTTCATCGAGGCCGTCCGCCACAATCAGCATCGGGCCGTGATCGGCGCTCGGATCGAGGATACCTTCGGGGTAGGAAAACTCGGCCGCAAACGCATCGAATGCCGCCACAATTGGCCGCGACAAATCGAGGTGATGGAGTTGCACAAATACCACGCGACGATTCGGAATTTGCTCTTTGGCAAATATCCGTGCCGTGCTGGACTTTCCCGCACCCGGTGGGCCAACCAGCACCCGAACCCGATCCGCGGGGCTGGCGTGGTCGATCCATTCGGTAAGCGCGTCCAGAATCCGAATCACCGTGCGAATTTCTTTCGGCTTCTTTTCAAACTCGACATCGCGGATCTGCTCCGGCCTGTCCCATTTGGCTGGAATCGGCGGCGTTTCAACGCTGTAACCGATCGGTCGAACGAAGACGGCTTCGAGATTGAACTTTTCGCCAAACAACGTTTCCGCCAACCGCGACAGGAACGCGGCGTGCCCGGTTAGCCAGCGTTGATCGACCGCCCCTTCGACATCGTCGATGGAAATGGCTGCGCCGTAAGCCGTCTGGCGGTCGCGTTTATCGAGTGCGGCCTTGATATCGCCATCGGACACCTGGTTTATGGGGCTGCCATCTAACGAAAATCGGTAGATTTTTAGCAGATTCTTCTCGCGCATTTCCCGAAGCGTCACCGGCACAGTCGAGACCGCCAGTTCGGGCAAACCTTGATTTTTGCGAATCCGATTCACGCGATCCGTAATCTCGGAAGTCCTTAGAGGCAAACGGTTTCCGTGATCATCTGAACTCTGCCAGAGAACGTGGAGAAATTCGCGATGCGCAGGTGTGACGATGATTGGAGTTGGCATGGCAAACGAACTTTCCAGTTTTATGACTTGTCTTTCGTGTGTTGATGCGATACGATGATTCCAGCGACACATGAAGTATGTTCCGCATGTCTCGCTAGTTCATTCTACCCAGGTGTATGTATGAGTAAAGATCCGTTTTGCGATTCTGTAGGGAATCGTTCCGATTCGCGTAAGGGCAAGTTGCCCACGCGCAACCATATGGGCGGCGGCCAAGCCGTTGCGACGTCCAGCGAAGAGCCACGACGACCGCTATACTCGGTGTTCAGCCGGGTCTACGAAGTTGCGTGCAAGCCGTTCGTATCGCCGAAACCAACAGCACGCGAGGTCGAAGATGCGAAGTACGTCGAGCGATTGGCCGACGAAATCGCCCGCATCGTAGAAGATAAGGATCCCGCGATGTCGCGTGCCGTTCGGAAGATGGCGCAGCCACCGACCGCAACAACGCGAAGCGAGGACCACATCGGATGAACCCGTGCCCGTTATACCAAAGCAGCCCGCCAATGGCGGGCTGCTTTCGTTTACTAATGGAAGCACCCACACGATTCGCCGAAGTCAAAAAATCGGAGGCGATTCGACGTAAGTCGAAGTTCGTGTCATGCTCGGAGTGACCGAAAAATGTCGTGTTCGGTCGATTTTATGTCGTGCTCGGTCGATTTTGTGTCGTGTTCGGTCGATTTTATGTCGCACTCGGTCGATTTTTGGTCGGTACTTGCGGCACGTGTTAGTCGAATGACCCTCGGCGTAACCCCATTTATGAGTTCGAGATACGGGAAATGGATCGGCAAATTGCGATCGAAATGGCGACTTTTGGGGCCTCAAAAACCGGAAAAACACCCCCAAAAAACGGTTTTGAAGTCTTCGCAATTCTGACTTACGTCGATTATTTGTCGTCGAAAGCGGCGACGACGAAGGTGACATCGTCGGTAAAGAGTTGGCCATCGCAGAACTTTCGCAGGTCGGTGTTGATGCCTTCGACGATCGTTTCGGAGCGATTCCCACCCTGCTTTTGCAAACACTCGACGAGGCGTTCGGTGCCGTACAGTTCGCCGATGGCATTTCGCGCTTCGATGACGCCATCGGTGTAGAAACAGATGCGGTCGCCGGAACGGATGTCGATCCGCTTCTCGAAGTAGATTTCGCCGGGC
>JAYSKW010000604.1:0-11782 GCA_043726085.1 Limnoglobus sp. | reverse complement strand
GCCGCGTTGGCGGTCGTCGGAGGCTTTCCCGAGTTGCTCCTCGTCCGAATCGTTGCCCGTTAGGAATGGCTGCCTACCGACCTTACGAATGCGATCCGTTACTTTGTGTGCGGCAATCGTGAACAGCCACGTTTGCAGATCGCGTTTCTCGTCGTAATTCGCGAGGCTTCGCAGAAAGCCGATGAATGTGTCTTGCACGACGTCGTCGGTCGTGGCCGGGTCGCGGAGGCGACGGCGAACGTAGGCACGCAGGCGGCCTTCGTAGCGCTCGACCAAATCGTGCCACGATTTGTCGGCGTCGATGCCACCGCGTTTGATCTGCTGAACGAGGAGCTTATCCGTTTCGCTAATCATGACGCGGCTCTTTGTGATGAGCGAACCCGCAGTTATGTCAATATCCAGCGCGTACAGTATACAGTACGACCGCGATGGCGATACCGACGATCGCGAACGCGCCGACCGCGAGCCAAACGGTGAGGTAGCCGCGAGTCCATTCGTCGAGGCGGAGGAAGCCGCTAATCGCGAGTGCCATCACGAAGATCACGCCACCGACGCGGAAGCCGACGTTCACCCGCTCGCTCGACCGCAACCGTTGGATTTGATCGTCGTTTAGCTCGACGTCGATCTCGACCCACATGCGGTTCGGGTCGAGTTTGTTCGCCACCCACTCGGCGCGTTCGCTATCGGTCGGGATCTTTTCCACGATGCTGTCTTTCCGCAGATAATCGTTCCGCATCGCCACCATCGACGGGCGGGCGTGAACGGGCGGGTCGAGCGTTTCGAGTTGCTTCACCACTTCGAGGCGGGCCACGGCGAGGGCATCGACGAGGGCCAAGTCTCGCTTCGTGTACGGCTTCTCGCTTTTCACGTGAACGCGAATGATGGACGCAGCAACGGGGGGCTGCGGCCGTGCGGGGATGTCGTACCGGACGTGCGGCTGTGTCGGCACCGGTGGTAGCATCGCTTGACCGACCTTGGCCCCCGCAATCGCCCCGTTGGTTGCGGTGTATTCGCGAACGTCCTTCGGCGAAGCCCGCTTGACGTCGACGACTTTCGGTGCGGACGCAGGCGATTCGTACCGCACGCCGCAACCGCTTGCCGCAACAAGGGCAAACAACATCGCAAATCGGGCGGTCCGCGTCGTCATGGTCGCTCCTTGAAAGGCCGCGTGGGGCACGTTTTTAACGTGCCGGAATGAAACTCGGCACGTTAAAAACGTGCCCCACATTTCACAAAGGATTGTATCGCCGCTTTTTACCCAGTGTTGGTGGTGCGGGCACCCACGGCGACACCCATTGCACGACCACGGCGGTCAGGATCATCGAAAACTGACCGAGGCCCGGTGACGTCGCTTCCCACGGCCACAGGAACATCAGTGCCGTACTCCAGAACGCGGCCACGAACGGTGGGAACAAGCTAAAGCGATCCGCGCGGTCTTTCGCACCCATTCGCCACCAACGTGCCACACCGAGAACGCAGGTGAAATATAACGCATACTTCAACGCAATCGGCACCGACTTCGGTGGAATCCGAAGCGTGTCGAACAGATACTTTTCGGAGACGGCCGACTCGTCCAGCGGCGGATCGAACTCGGGGCCGATGCCGCCATCGAACCAGAACGCAAGCAGGCCGATACCGAAGCCGAATGCAGCGAGCCGAAAGCGGCGCGACCACGTGTCGGCGGCTTTGTAGCGAACCCCTGCCGAGCAAATCAGGATCGCCCAACAGAGCGCCAAACTCACCAAAAAGACTTTACCAAGCGATGCCCATTCGGTCGTTTGTGCGAACAGCGACCACGCGATCACGCCGAGCGCGATGCCGAACGGGGCCTTCACCATCGCTTCGCTCGTCGCGAGTAGTCGTTCGCGAAAGCCGATCCCGCTTCCGCTCGATTTCGGTGGAAGCGGGATCGGTAGGGCTTTTCGCAACACCGGTATCGGCACGGGCATCGCGATCGGGCGTTCTGCGGCGGGTACGAAGATCGGCACCAACGGAATCGCCGTCGTCGGGATCGGCGTATTCACCTTCGAGGCCATCGGAGGAAGCGGTGCGACCGGTTGCGTCGGGTACGCTTCATCGACGGCCTTTGCCATTTCCGCGAGCGTGGCGTAACGACGCGACGCCGTTTTATCGAGCGACTTCGCAATCACCGCACGAAACGGCTCCGGCACCGGTTCCAGATCCGGCAGGTCGAACAGGTGCTTCTTGATAATCTCGGCATCGGTCTGGCCTTCAAACGGCAGTTTACCCGTCAGCATTTCGTAAAGGATCACGCCGCATGCATACACGTCGATCGACTTCGAGTAATCGCCGCTGCCGATCTCCGGTGCCATGTAGTTGACGGTGCCGACCGCCTTGGTCATCTTGCGGTTGCTCGCGCTCATCGCTTTGCACAAGCCGTAATCGCCGACCTTTAGGTTGCCGTGTTCGAGGAAGATATTCGCAGGCTTGAGGTCGCGGTGGACCACACCGTGTTCGTGCAAGTATGCGACGGCACGAGCCAAGTTCTGGAAGAACTCGACGGCCAAATTCACCGGAAGGCCGTCGGGGTGGCGGTCGATGACGTGCCCGAGCGATTCGCCCTGCACGTACTCCATCACCAGCCACTGTTCGCCGTGCCCGTCCTTTTTGAGATCGTAAATGTGAACGAGGTTATTGTGCTTGAGGTTCAAGCAGTTGGCGACGCCGCGGAGTTCGATCTCCGAACCGCCACGCAGCAACTTGAGTGCGACTTCCTTGCCGGAATCGCTGACGGCGAAGTACACTTCGCCGAACCCACCTTGGCCGACGCCGCGCTTGATGGTGAAGCCATCGAGCGGTCGTTCTCCAGATCGGTAAGTGAAACGCATCGCACGCCTCGGCAACAGTGTCGGCGGAGTGAACCCACACTCCTACGCTTTCCTATTCGCAAACCGTGCCGCCGGATTTAGATTTTCTGCAGAACAACGGGAATCGCGGCGAATTCCGGAACGGAAACCCGATGTGCAATGCTCGCTGACAGATATACTTCGACTATCCATCATCGCACCGAGTCGCAAGCATGACCGTTCGCGTACCGCTATCGACCATCGCGCACGGTCGCAGTGGCGATAAGGGAAATCATTCAAACATAGCCATTATCGCATACACCGATTCTGGGTTCGCATGGCTCGATACGCACGTGAGTGCCGAGGTCGTGGCCGCGTACTTCCATCCGCTCGGGCCAACCGAGGTCGTGCGTTACCCTGCCGCAAATCTGCGTGCGTTCAATTTCGTGTTGTCGAATGTCCTCGCTGGCGGCGCGAGTCGCAGCTTGCGTTCGGACACACAAGGGAAAACGCTCGCACTCGCTCTCTTGCAAATGCTGGTCGATCTGCCAATGAATCATACCGACATGTTGCGTAGACTTTAGTCGCAAATACACGCGATCGCGAGAGAAGCATCCCCGGAGAGACTCAGGGAGCACACCGGTGAGCGAAAAACCGAACCGAGCGGCGGTGCTCGCGGCTGCCAATACGACGGTGCCCGATCTGATCCGGACGGGGTTAAAGGTGCTCTTCTGCGGAACGAATCCCGGGTTGTACTCGGCTGCGATTGGCCATCACTTCGGGCGGCCCGGCAATCGCTTTTGGCCCGCCATTTTCGCCGGTGGATTTACAGATCGTCTCTACTCGCCGTACGAAGATGCCGATTTTCTCGAACTCGGGTACGGCCTCACGAACGTCCACGAGCGAGCCACGGCAGGCATGGCGGAACTCTCCGCAGCTGAGTTGAAATCCGGCTGCCAACGATTGCAAGCGAAGGTGCGACACTTTCGGCCGCAGTATCTGGCGGTGTTGAGTATCGGCGCGTACCGAATCGCGTTCGATCGACCCAAGGCCACGCTCGGTTTGCAGCCAATCGCAATCGGAACCACTCGTGTTTGGGTTCTTCCCAGCCCGAGTGGTTTGAACGCGCATTATCAGCCGTCCGCCCTCGCGAAACTCTTCCGCGAACTTCGGGAAACGGCCTGCGAGTCACGTCAGTAACGATCACCGCGTTCGCTTTGATAGTTTTTTGCGGGGCAAATACTCTTGAAACGATGCGTAAACGCCTCATTGGTGACGAACAGGACTATTGGGATCCGCCGTTCCAGAACTCGCGTAGGATGCGGTAAATTTCCTCTGACGGCCGATTGTAGTAGTCGAAAATTACGATGTATCCTCCGTCAACGAGCAGCCCGATACCGCGTTTGCTGTCGGCCGTTCGACGGGTGCCGAAACGCTTCACGGGTGGATGCTCGATCGCTTTCAACTCGTCCCAACGCATCTTGCCTTTCGTTTCGCCTTGCAGAAGGGCAATGCCAGTGGGGCCGACGATGAGACCGGATCGGCCCGTGTCGCGTTTCTGCATCGACCGACCTCTGATCCAGATGATGAACGCAAGGAACACACCGAAGAAGCCGATACTCAGCCCCGCTTCCATCCATTCGGTTTGCGAAGCGGGCTGCGCGAGGCAACCGATTGTGCTCATGAATACCGCAGACAACGCGAGTCCGAGCAATGCCCCCACCCACTTGTACGAAGGCGGTTCTGCCCCTTTCGCACGCCCGCCGAACGAGAATACGCGGTCTTCGCCGAACTTCGCGACTTGTTCCTCGCGGAATCCGTGGAGCGCATCGGGAAGATTTTCGAGTCGAAACGGAGGAAGTTTCTCATCGAGAAAGTGCAACAATCGAAGCGACGACACCGATAACTCTGCGGGGATATTCGTCGTGCCGCCGCGGTGGCGAAGCTGAATCGGGAACTGTTCGCTGCCACGTTTGCGACGAGTCGTGATGCTTTCGAGCGATTCGTACTCGACGAATGCTTCTTCGGGATGCTCGAATTCCAACCGCGTTTCGGCGATGCGAAAGACGACGCGCCGGTCGCGACCGAGCCAAATGCCCGCCGCGATACCGAGTGGCAAAAACGCGACGGGCCATCCTTGGTTTTTTGGGACTGCCAATAACAACGCGCCGAGAAGAACCGCCAGTACCGAGAAGAGTGCCGCCGCACAGCCTCCACTCGGTCGCGATTCGACGATTTCACCCGTCACGATTCCGCCTCCCACCAAGTCACGATTAAGTTGTGAAGGAAATGCAACGATACCGGCAACACCATCGACCGCGATGCGACGCGCGCATAGCCGAAAAACACGCCCGCCGCGAATAAATACGGCATACTCAGCAGCACGTGGACGTGACAAATGGCGAACATCGCCGCCGATACGTGAACTGAGCTATGAACGCCACAGTGCCGGCGAAGCACGCTCAATATCAGGTAGCGAAAGAAGAATTCTTCGACGATCGCCGGTTGCACGCACGTCGTCGCGATCGACATCGCCGTGAGGCCGGGCGGGTCGGGCAACTTCAGCCATTCGATGCGGATGTACTCGCGAATCGCATCGTGATACAGGCAGTTGACGGTTAAATAGACCGCGAGTACCGGCCCAGCATACAGCCACGCACGCAAGCGATACCGTCCGGTGGTGGTCGGGAGCCGCGCGGAACCGCAACGCGCCCAGACGATCAGGAGAATGATCGCGTCGATCGTTTCGACCGCGATGACGAGGCCGTCTTCAAAGGCTTTGGGTTGCTTGTCGCCTGCCACGTTCGCAATAATGCCGTACAAGATCGACGTGAGCAAGAACGCAAAAAATCCACCGAGGACGATGAACAATTGTCGCGATTCATCCGGTTTCGGTTTCGTGTCGCGGGCATCGTTCTGCGGATGCAGTCGAGCCGCGCAATGCGAGCAACGGCTCTCCGACGGATCGACGCGCAACCCGCACCGCCAACAGGGCAGCGATGCGCGCTCTTCCGGTAGAGCGGCGGGATCGAGGGGAGTTTCATCGGGCGGAATCATAGGGCCAAGTCGCGATTGTCGTTCGCCAACAGTTGACTCTCTTTTTGATACGCAATCGCCGCTTGAACTGCCTTGGCGAGGCAAACGATGATGATGATCTTAATCACAATCCCGCTCATGATTGCCTTCGCCACATTGGCACCATCTTCACCCGCTACCGATATTGCAACCGTGGCCATCCAACCGCCCAAGTACAACACGAGCGCCGCGACCGTACACGCAACCGGGGCTTTGTAGACGAAACATCCCAGCGCGATGAAAATCGCACCCAACCCGACGAACACGAAACTACTCAACTGGGTCGTACGAATCGCCGATTCGCGCAGCGATTTGAGTTCGGCCTCATCGAAGACGACGCCCGTCTTTCGCATATCTGCGATCTCTTTATCGACCATTTGCTCGGCGCTCAACGCGAAAAAGAGGTTCGCAACGATGGTCAGCACGCCGACGATGAACATCGTCACGCGTGCAGAACGCAAGCTGTCCTTGCGGACTTTTTGGGACAGACTTCCGAGTTCGTCGCTGGCCATGATGAACCTCGAGGTGGATTGTGAATACGCAACAAGCAATAGATATAACCGACCCAACTGGCTCGCGTCCAATCAAATGTCACGGCAATGTTCATGTTGTCGGAATATCCGGCGGATGTCGCGAGATTAACGCGTTCGCTTTGCCAGCTTGAGTTTTTCGAGTCGCTCGGCCATCGCCTTGGCTTTCTCGGGGTTCCCGGCTACGAGGTTCTTCGTCTCGGCGAGGTCGCTGGATAGGTCGTAAAGTTGCGCCGCGCCAGCACCTTTTGCGTTTGTTTGGGGGATATATTTCCAGTGGCCGTCGCGGAGTGCAAGTGCGTTTTGGTTCCCGCCCTGTTGCACCATCGACGTTCGACACGCTTTCCCCGGCGATGCGTTCCACAATGCCGGTGAGATGTCGATGCTGTCGGGTGCGGCGTCATCGCCGAGTTTCTCGCCGAGGATTTGGGCACAGGTCGCGAACAGGTCCACATGGCAGATCAACTCGTTCGAGACTTTCCCAGTCGGTATCTGGTTCGGCCAACGTGCGAGGAACGGCACGCGATGGCCACCCTCGTAAAGTCCGCCCTTGATCCCCCGTAACGTGCCGTTGCATTTGTGGCCGCTTGTGTCGTTCTGCGTGCCGTCGATGTAGCCATCGTCCATCACGCCGCCGTTGTCGCTGGTAACAATCACCAGCGTGTTGTCGCGCAATTTGTGCGCGTCGAGCGCTTTCAGAATCTGACCGACCGACCAATCGAATTCCTGAATGCAGTCGCCGCGTAAACCGTGGCCACTCGTCCCGCGAAACCGTGGATGCGGTACCCGTGGCACGTGAACATCGTGTGCGGCAAAGTACAGGAAAAACGGCTTTACGCGGCTATTTTCGATAAATGTCACCGCTTTCGATGTGATGACATCGGCAATATCCTCATCCTTCCAGCGAGCCGCGTGCCCGCCCGTCATCCAGCCGATGCGGCTAATGCCGTTGACGATCGTCGCATCGTGGCCGTGGCTCGGTTTTTGGTTGAAGAGCTTGTCGGGGTTTTCTTTCCCCGTCGGCTCGTCGCCGATTTTCTTCGTGTAACTCACCTCGATGCGATCTTTCGGATCGTAGTTCACGACGCGACCATTTTCGAGGTAAACGCACGGCACCCGGTCGCCCGTTGCCGGTATGAGATACGAGTAATCGAAGCCGACTTCGTTCGCGCCGCGGGTGATCGGCACGTTGTAATCGGTTTCGCTTTCACCGAGGCCGAGATGCCACTTCCCAACCGCTCCCGTGCGGTATTTCGCCGCCCGCAGCATTTGCGGAAGTGTCGCACGATCCGGTGGAATACTCAGCGGTGCCACGCCGGACAAAATGCTCGAACCGGGCTTATGCCGGAAGGCATATTGCCCGGTGAGGAGCGCATATCGCGTCGGCGTGCAGACCGACGCCGGGCTGTGCGCATCGGTGAATCGCATCCCCTGCGTCGCGAGTTTGTCGAGGTTCGGCGTCTTCACTTTCGTCGCGCCGTAACAGCCGAGATCGCCATAGCCAATGTCGTCCGCAACGATGACGACGATGTTCGGCCGATTCGGTCGATCCGCCGCAACGATGGGGACCACGATCACCAGAATCCAAGTCATCGCGAATACCGTGCGGATCATGATCGTACCTCGGCGTGTGGATGAAGTCGTTCGTACTTGTTGCGTCATGTCGCGACCAGCACGACCAGCGAAAACCCGACCAAGCTCAAAATACTTCCCGCGCCGACTTCGTCGCCCTGGCCTTCGGACTGAAAATCGTTCGGCGATGTGGCCGCCGTGTCGATGATGCGTCGCCACGTTCTTCCCGTCGGCGATTCGGGAATCCGAAAATTCACTGCTTCATGATGCGAGTTCATCGCGAAGTACATATCGCCATCGGCCGCATAATCGAGTTCGCCTTCGCGTCCGGTGAATCGACCATCGAGGCTATACGCCAACGTGCGCGAGTATTGGCTAAAATCGGGCAAGTCCGGTTCGACGCCGTGCCACGCGATGTCGTACGCGGGCCGCGAACTCGCCGTTGGCACGATCGTTGGGCTGGCCGCGCGGCGATCCGTCACCTCGACGGGTATCCGTCCGCTATCGTCCATTTTGCCGGCTTCACCCGCCCGAGTCGGGCCACTCGGCGGGAACGGACCGACGGTGTCCGAGTGCGCGTTTTCGATTTCCCCCGCAAGGAATCGACGACGACGCAAGACCGGGTGACGTCTTCGGAACCAGATCAATTCGCGAACGAACCGCAAGAAGTCCGCGTTCTTCTCGGCCAACGTCCAGTCGACCCAGCTAATCTCGTTGTCGTGGCACCACGCATTGTTATTGCCACTTTGCGTTCGCAAAAACTCGTCGCCGGACAGGAACATCGGTACGCCCTGCGACAGCATCAGCGTGGCCATAAAGTTCTTCGCCTGACGCACCCGCAACACGTTCACAGCGACATCGTCGGTTTCGCCTTCCGCACCGCAGTTCCACGAGTAATTGTCGTTGGAACCGTCGCGGTTCTGCTCGCCGTTCAACTCGTTGTGCTTGCCGTTGTAACTGACGAGATCCCACAGCGTGAAGCCGTCGTGCGCGGTCACGAAGTTGATCGAGTGGCGCGGCAAGCGACCGTTCCACTGATAGAGGTCCGCACTGCCGCAGAGCCGCGACGCGATGGCGGAAGTGTAGCCGGGTTCGCCGCGCCAGAAGTGCCGCACATCGTCGCGGTATCGACCGTTCCATTCGCTCCAACGCCGACCGAACGGGAACCCGCCGACCTGATACAACCCCGCGGCATCCCACGGCTCGGCAATCAGTTTCGCATCGGCCAACACACCATCTTCGGCAATCGCTTCGATCACCGGCGGGTCGATCAACACATTCCCCTTCCGGTCGCGACCGAGCACCGAAGCGAGGTCGAACCGGAAGCCGTCGACGTGCATATGCCCGCCCCAATACCGCAGGCAGGTCATCAGCAAATCGCGAACGACGGGGTGATTGCAGTTCACCGTGTTGCCGCACCCGGAGAAGTTCAGGTACCGCCCGTAGTCGTCCATCATGTAATAGAGTTCGTTATCCAGCCCGCGGAAACTGAAGGTGCGCCCGCGGTCGTCGCCCTCGCCGGTGTGGTTGAACACGACGTCGAGGATCACTTCGATACCCGCCGCGTGAAACGCTTTCACCATGTCGCGGAATTCGTGAATCTGCCCGTTTTCGGCCGCAGATGCCGCAAATGCCGCCTTCGGTGCCGCGAACGCGACCGAGTTGTAACCCCAGAAGTTCGATAGCTTTTCGCCGGTCTGCGGGTTGAAGAAGGGGCATTCGCATTCGTCGAACTCGTGGATCGGCAGCAGTTCGACTGCCGTAATGCCGAGCCATTTCAGGTACGGAATCTTTTCCGCAAGCCCCGCAAATGTGCCCGGCTTCGCCACTTGTGCCGTCGGGCTGCACGTGAACCCACGCACGTGAAGTTCGTAGATCACCGACTCTTCGTGCGGGATCAGCGGCGGGGCATCGTCGCCCCAGTCGTATTCGTGCGTGCGGTGGTACAGGCTCCGTCGCGTCGTGCGCTCGGGGTCGATTTCACACGTGGCCGCCCAGTGCGTACCGCCCGAGATCATCGTCGCGGCCGGGTCCAGCAAGATACGCGACGGATCGAAACGGTTCTTACCACCCTTGGGGCCATCGACCCGCCAGCCGTAACAGAACGTGTTCGGCAAGCCATGAACGCGAACGTGCCAGTGGTCGCCCGTGCGATTTTTACGCGGGTCGAGTAGCAGTTCCGCAATCGGTTTCGTGCCGCCTGTTTCCGGTAAGATCAGCAGGTTCACGCTCGTCCCGTGTCGGCACAGCAACACGAAATTGGCACCGTCGGGGGTGGGGCTGACGCCGATCGGCAACGGCCGTCCGCGACTGGTGGTGAACAATGTCATGAATTGTCTCGGTGGCGAGTGTGACAGATACGCTCTGTTGTACGCATCGAGCACGCGAACGGGCGACCGAATCCAACTGGCTGCATTTCGGCCGCGATCTTTTCTGCGATCGCGGTGAACCGGCGTGCATCCTAAAGCTCGATCCGAAAGTCGGCCGCCGTCAATTTGATAGCAAGAGTTACGCGATGTGAGTCGCTGACTACGTTAAGTTCATCGGACGGAGTTGCGGTCTAACGCTGCCCCCCTCGGATGTAGTGCGTTTCGCCGGTGACCCACGAGGCGTCGTCCGAAGCGAGATACACGACCGCTGGGGCGATATCATCGGGCTGCCCGATGCGCCCGAGGACCGCTTTCTCACCACGCGACCGAAATATTTCGATCAATCCCTGCGCAAGCGTCGGTTTCGGTTGGGCCGGGGTTGACGGAGTTGACGCGGATTTTGCGCGAGCCCAGTTCCTTGGAGAAAGTGCGTGTCAGTGCGTCGATGGCGGACTTGGTGGCGTTGTAAACCGCGGTGCCAGCAGGCGACATCGTGCTGATTTCCGAACTCGTGTTGATGATGCTACCGCCGGCTGGGTTGAAATGTTTGAGAGCTTCCTGCGTGGCAAGGATGATACCCAGCACGTTGATGTCGAAAAGGCGGCGGAAGTGTTCTGGCGTGATCGTGCCGAGAGGTGCGATCTCCATGACGCCAGCGTTGTTCACGAGGATGTCGATCGGACCGAACGCCTGCACGCTGTCCGCAAAGAGCCGCTCAACGTCGGTCGGTTTGGAGACATTGCCTTGGATGGCGACGGCCTTGCCTCCAGCGGCGAGGATCGCAGCGACCACTGCTGGAAGAGTAATTGACGACGGCCGCCGCGCCTGCTGCGGCAAGATGTTTAGCGATGGCTGCGCCGATGCCTTTTGAGGCTCCGGTGACGACTGCCACTTTTCCTGCCAGTTTTTGTGACATATACTTCACACGGTCGGAAGTAACACGTCACCGGTTTAGCAAACCATTCTTGTTAGCCCGACGCGCTAGCGAGGGATTACTGTCGTTTCTGCGATGTCGTGCCTTCTCGCGGGTTCCCCTTGCTTGCGCTTTTTGAAGTTGCGCTTTCCGTCGCGATGTCAGTCGCTTCCGAGCCGATTCCCCGCAAGGGGTCGGGTGAGGCGCAAATACGTACTAGTCCGTTCTATGGATCGTGAAAAACGGGCGGATGTCTCGCACCCGACCCCTTGCGTGGAATCGGCTCAGTGAATCACTGAGAATCCCAAAGTTCCCAATGGCACGCTTAGTGGTCCGCACGGTCGCGGATGTCGAAGGTGCCGGCGGCCCAGCGTTGTCGCCACCGTTGGACTTGTCGGGCGGACAGACCGGTGCGGCGGCCGCATCGAGGTGCGTCATCGCGGGCTGTTCGTGGATTAGTCGGACGAGGTGGAACCGCTGCGCGTCGCGAACGGAAATCGTGCGTCGACCAGCGGC
>JAYSKW010000603.1:0-8675 GCA_043726085.1 Limnoglobus sp. | reverse complement strand
GCCGAGTGCGACGTGCAATTGAACTCCAAAAAAGTCTCGCGCCGCCACTGTTGCCTCGCACAAGTCAACGATTACCTCGTGATCCGCGATCTAGGCAGCACCAACGGCGTGCGCATCAACGGCAAGCGAGTGATTGAGGGCAAGCTCAACCCCGGCGACGAACTGACCATCGGCAACTTCAAGTATCAAGTCTGCGGCGACGTACTCGGCCGCCCCGAACCGCACCTGCCCGAAGACATCAAGGAAATGAAAAAAGAAGCCGCCGACCGCATGGGGTGAGTTCGGTCGACGCCAAAAATCGACGTGGGTGCGACGCACCGAGAGTGTTAAAACCGTCGAATTCGGAAATAATTCCGTTATCTTGCGATTGCCTCTTGACTTTAGCGCCCCCCCCCATGATACTCTTAAATCATGGCAATCCATTTTTACACTTCTGGTCGGATCGCGTTAGTGTTGACGAGCGTGCTTTGTCTCGTCGGCGCATCGTGGTTCACTTACCTTGGGTTGCAGCCATCGACTCCCAAGAGTGTGAAACTGGGGCAATTTGAGATCGTAACACCCGTCCACGATTTCGGCGAAGTCGATCGGGATGCCGTACTTTCGACGAAATTTCGACTGGCGAACGGCACGACGGAAACGATTGAAATCACGAATGTGGCAAAGGCATGTTCGTGTTCGGAGGCCACAGTCGAACCGAAAGTGATTCCGCCGGGTACCGATGCCGAACTGACCGTCGTATGGAAGGTGGGTAAGCGTCGGGGCCTCACCGGCGAAACGATCATCTTGATGTATGCAGCGGGCAACCATTCGCCGCAACCGATACATGCGAAAATCGCGGCCAAAGTACGAACTGTAGTCAGCTGCGATGCGGATCACCTGACATTCGCCGCAGAAAAACCATCGTCGCAAAAATTAACTTTCGGTGCTTCAGAAGGCCACGCGGTCAAGTTGATCGGCGGTGCGTCGAATCACGCTTCACTTACGTTGGTCTGCGATGCAACTACCAACACAGTTCAAGTCCATTTCAACCCTGCAATATCCGGTTGGGAATCGGGCAACTTGGCAATTAACATTCTGACCGGTTGCCCCGAAGAACCCGAACTGCGTTTCCCTGTGTTCGTCAACAAACCGAGCCGCAACAGCGGCTCAACCAAGGAGTGATTCTCATGCGTACGTCTATTCGCATCGCGGTTCTGTTCTGTCTCACACTGATGTTGAGCGCACGAATCAACACACGTGCCGAAGAGTGTGGGGAGGGCGGCAAAAACTACTTTTCGGTAAACGCACTCTGCACGGTCGATAAAGAGAAAAAGTGCAATTTAGCGGAGCCTGAAAAGGCACTAAATGGTAAGTGGGTGTGCATTCCTAATAAACGGATTTTTAATCCACGAACGAATGCCACTGGCTGTTCGTCAGCGGTAATCCCACCAAATAATGAAGCATCATTAACAAACTGCGTAGATGTTTATAATATACAGGAAAATAACTACAACAAATTGCCCTGCTACGATTACAATGACTGTGTGGCTACACTTACTACTGGTGGAGAGAGAATTTGTTTTGAAAGCCCAATTACATTTACTATAACTGCCAACGAAAAGCGGACCGTCAATTGCAAAGTTTTGATATTAGTGGAAGATCCATGATTATATAGTATGAATATTATAGCTTTTGATCTGCAAATCAAATCCGGGCCAGAAAATACGCCCCAACACTCAATCCGTGATTTGAGGTATTCGCAATGTCATTACTCTTTCTCACTGCGATCGCAATTGCATCGCAGATGCAAAACATGGATAGTCTATTCCACGATGCCATCCAAGCACGGGGGAAAATAACGACGTATCATCTCGTCGTCATTTCTAAAGTCATGGGCGTGGCTGGCGAGAAGCCTTCGGAGTTTCAATATGAAATTTGGCGTAAAGGCACGAAAGTACGAGTCGATAGAACGATGCTTGCAGTGACGGAACCAAACCAAGTTGTCGGCCAGCGAGAAATCCGTTGCCGGAATTGTGAAAAGGAAGGTTATCATCTGTATGCAATGCAAAGCTCTCATTCAATGACGGGAGTGGAATACAATTTGATCGATCGTGCAAATGATCATTTTAACGTCGATTATTCAATCCTCGGACTCCGCAGTCAATACATGGAAAATTACACGAGAGGTAGAATAGCAGACGACTTAATCGAGTTAAAAGCGAAGAGTACGATCAAAATCGCGAAAATTCTCGTCGACACGGAAGAGATAACGGAAGCGAAAATACAACACAAAAATCCAGGTTGTTCGACTTCGATTTGGTTTTCGCCGCGTCGTTCGGGTAACCCCGTTAAATTCTTACTTTCGGTTCCAACGGGTAAGAATCAAATGGATGTCGAATATCAAGAACGCGATGGAATTTGGTTTCCAAAACGAATCAAGCGGGAAGTTGTCATCGAGAATGTCTTGCAAAACTATGAAATATTGGATTTCCAAACCGTCGCGCTCAACTGCGAGATCGACGATGCGATATTCGCACTCGCAGGTTTTGGTCTGAAAAATGGTACCCCAATCGAATTACCCGGCGTTTCCTCGAGCGAAAGGCCGACTTGGAAAAACGGTGAAGTCGATAAGAATTACACAGTCAAACAGTTGGCACAAGACCTATACGACAAACGTCAAGAAGTCCGTGCGGCCAATCCTGTTCCCGATGTAGCACCCACCCAGATCGAACGACGTTGGCCTTACTTCGTCGGTGCGGGTTTTTTGGCTACCGCTGGCGTTTTCATCCTCCGCCATCTTCGGCGGAACCGATTGATTTCCCAACAGGCGTAACCGATGCGAATCCGAATCCCATCATCGCGACCGGGAAACTCACTTCTCGAATTATTGGTTGTGATTGCCATCATCGGTATTTTGCTCGGTCTGCTACTCTCTGCCGTGCAAAAAGTGCGGGCGACGGCGGATCGGATCCGCTGCGGGAACAACCTGCGGCAAATCGCACTCGCCAGCCACATGTTTCACGATTCGCACGAACGATTCCCATCGGGGTTCACACGAAATCAACGCTATCCGGGCCTGAACTGGCTCGTTCGGTTACTTCCGCACCTCGAACAATCGGCGGCCTGGCAGCAGGTCGAAGCCGATTTCGCAAGCGATCCGAATCCGTTTCGCATTGCACCACAGCATCAGATGATGGATCGGCCAGTTGCCATTTTTGGCTGTCCCGCCGATTGGCGTACTGGCACGGCGTGGACCGTCAAAAAATCCGATGCACCGTTGCGAATCGCACTCACGTCGTATCTGGGTAACAATGGCTCGGCAGGAGGGCGGCGGAATGGCGTTATCTATCGCGGGTCGCGAGTGAATTTCGCTCACATCACCGATGGTGCGTCGAATACGATTCTTGCGGTGGAACACCCACCGAATTTCAACCTCGTGTACGGCTGGATGTATACGGGCATCGGTCAAGATGGCGCGGGTTCGCTCGATTCGGTGATGGCGGCTCGCGAACGCAACACGTCGATCTACCCGAGTTCGCGAGCGTGTGGCGCGGGGCCGTTTCCATTCGGGCCGGGTCGTGTGGACGATCCGTGTTCGACGTTTCATCACTGGAGTTTGCACAGTGGTGGCACGCACTTCGCGTTCTGCGATGGTTCGGTCCGGTTCCTCAATTACTCTGCCGATTCCGTCTTACCGCAATTGGCCACGCGCAACGGCGGGGAAGTCGCCGTTGTGCCAGATTGACTCGTTATGGGTTAATCACGATTTCCCAGCCGGCGGAGTCGTTGGCGATGATTGTGGTTTCGTCGGGTGCGGTGCCGACGCGCCAAGTGAAGGTCTTGCCGACGGAGACGCTCAACGAGTTTTTGCTCGGCAACGTCATCGTCTTGCCGTCGACGACCAAATTCAGATCGCGATCCGAGTAGTTGTAGAAGCCGATCTTCCATTTGCCGTCGACGATCACTTTGCCGTTCGATTCGACGGGCAGCATCGTGATGGCCGGTCGCGATTTGCCGGTTTCGGGGCTGTATCGCGAGGTCGAAATGCCACCGGTCGGCGCGATCGGAGGCACATCGGACAGCTTAATTTCGGGGATCTTGATGTCCGACGATGGCTTCGGTTGGTCGATCGGAGGTAGATCGAACGATGATAAGTCGATCTTCGGGACGGCCGGTTTCGGTTGTTCGATTGGTGGCAGTTCGATTTTCGGAACGAGCGGTTGCGGTCGTTCGTTCTTCGGTAAATCGGTCTTCGGAATCGTCTCGAGTGGTAGCGGTTTCACGGGTTCGACGTCGACGGGGCGAGGTGGCGGTGCGAGCGATTTTTCGAGCGGGATTTCCATCGGCGTGGCAAACGTAGCCGGGCGAATCGGTTGCTTTTCATTATCCGGTGCTTGAACGCTGGGTTTCTCCATCACCTTCGGCGGCGCGGCTGGTGCAGAACGCGGAGCCAACGGCGCAACAACGTTCGGAGGGCACGCATCGTGAACGTAAATCGGTATTCCCGGAGGGCAGTAGTCGTACGAGCCGATCGGGATGTACGGTAACGTCGGCGAAAGGAAGACAATTTCCGGTGCAACATAAGCCATCGGCGCAGGTGGGCAATGGCGAGTCCGCCAGCCGAACGCCGTCGCGCCGTCGGGTAGCAGAACCAATCCCGCCGAGGCAAACAAACAAACAGAACGGGTCATCGGAAGACTCCTTTCACACCGGTTGCAGATCGAGTTTGCAGGTGTGTGGCACGATCCCTACCATCACACCATAATCGTTGTACCCGTTTCCGTCGAACCCTCAAGTGAGCGGTTCCGACAACAATCGGATACTCAGAATATGCGGAATCGTTACAAACGGTGTAACTCTTCGCGATTTTCGCAGAATTGCCGATAAACAATCAAGTGAAATCATGAAATATCCGACACTTTTTGCCGTCATGTTGTGGCTCGGCGTGGCCGATTTCGCGGTCGCGCAGCCGGAGCGTTACGAACTCGGGCAGCGGCTGAAAGCGTTCGAGAATGCGTGGGAGTTGCAGACCTATCCCGCGTCGCGCGAGCGAGCACTACTGATTTTGCCGAAGGTCACATCGCAATTCTTTTCGTTTCAGTTGGGCGAAGCGGGGCGAACGCTCGACACGGCACGCTTCGCACTCGCCGCGAAAGAAGCACCGGCACCGGAAACCTTGTGGTGGACATCGCTCTATCCGTCACCCGAAAAGCGGTTGATCGATTCCGCTTCGACGGAACTCATCGTCGACTTGAAATTCTTCTACCCCCTCAAAGTCGCCCCGCCCGACGTCATCGTTCAGCTTCGCATCGACGATGGTAAGCCGCTCGAATATCGCGCAGCCACATTGCCGAAGCGCGTGACACTCGACCTGACGAAATCGACCGCAGCGAAGCCAGCCGACTTGGTGCTGACGATGGAAATTCAAAGTGCGGGCCAGACCGTTGCGGTTCGCAAAGTGATCGTGTCGCGGGCAGAGAATGTCGTCGACAAACTGGCCGAACTGCGAAAGATCCTGATGGGAATGCCCTCGAAAACCATCGAGCGGGCAACCATTGAAGCCGACGTCGAAATGCTAACGGAACTGTTCGATGGCATCGTTCCCGAAACCGATGTTTACGCAGCCAAGCGACTGATACGCACGGCGAAACTGATCGAGTCGATCGAGAGTAACAAGCCGCACTTTGGCCTATCGCTGCCCGGCGACCAGACGTTCTCGATCCCTTACGGAAAGCGTTCGGTGCCAGTACGATTCGTTTTACCCAAGGGGGTCGCGAAGGAAAAACCGGTGCCGTTAGTGATTGCGTTGCACGGCGCGGGCGGCACCGAGAACCTTTTTTTTGAAGGGTATGGAGCGGGGCAGATCGTGAAGGAATGCGAGAAGCGGAACTGGTTGCTGGTCGCACCGGGCGGGTTGAACTTCGGTAGCGGGCCGCCCGTGAAGGAAATGATCGACCGACTTGCCGAGCGTTACCTGATCGACCGTCGAAAGATCTTCCTCATCGGCCACTCGATGGGTGCCGCACAGACGATCGCACTCTGTCAGAATCACCCCGGATTGTTCGCAGGGGCCGCCGCGTTGGGTGGCGGCGGTGCGGTCAAAACACCTGCCGCGTTCGTCGATCTGCCGATCTTCGTCGGCGTTGGTACCGCAGACTTTGCGCTCAACGGTTCGCGAGAACTGGTGAAGGGATTAAAGCGAGGGGGTGCCAAGAATCTGACCGCGAAAGAGTACCCGAAGATCGAACACATGGTAATCGTTCGCGAAGCACTGCCCGATGTTTTTGCGATCTGGGACGCAGTGAAGTAATCATACGTTTATCACGTTCGCACCGATGTAAACGCTCTCGACGTGCCATTCGGAATTCATCACCGCGAAGTCGGCTCGTTTGCCGACGGCAATGCTGCCGAGTTCGCGTTCGAGGCCGAGTATCGTGGCCGGTATCAGGCTGGCCATGCGGATGATTTCGTGTGCGGGGGCACGGATGGCACGCATCATCGTGCGGATGCCATGATCCATCCCCATGACCGCCGAAGCGAGCGACTTGCCATCGAGCGTCACGCCGACGCCGTCGAGTTTACGGATTCGCTCGCCAGTGGCTTCGGGGCCGAACCAATACTCGCCATCGGGCCGATCGACCGCACGCATCGAATCGGTCACGAGTGCGAGTTTGCCATTTTTTAGCTTGAACGCCAGCCTCAATAGCGAATCGTCGAGGTGCTTCCCGTCGGCGATCACCTCTGTTGTAAGCTCATCAAAAAACAGCGTCGCTTCCATCACACCAGCGCGCATAGGGAACGCTTGCTGAAGCCGTAACCGCGCCCGATCCGACATCGCGCAAAATAGGTGATCGACGTGTGCAGTCCCCCAACCGACCGCGGCTTCGACCTGTTCGAACGTGGCGTAACTGTGGCCGATATTCACGCGCACGCCACGTTTGCGACAGGCCAGTGTCAGTTCCTCCGCACCGTTCAGTTCGGGCGCGATCGTCACCGTCAATGGGAACGAGTTATCGAACGCGCCGTACGCTTTGGCATCGTCGGCGTGCGGCGTCAGGAACTCCGCATTCGGGTGGCAACCCTTCGCGGCAGGCAGAAAATACGGGCCGTAAAGATGGCAGCCGACTACCCTCGCGCCACCCGTAGACTGATCGCGAAATCGTGCGCAAAGATCTAGAAATCGCGTATATTCTGCCGTCGTGGCAACGGTGCTGGTCGGTGTCAGCGATGTTGTGCCGTGCCGGGCGTGCGTTTGGCACACGGTGCGAAAAGCATCGTCCGTGAGGTCCATGAAGTCCGCACCACCCCCGCCATGAACGTGAATATCGACGAAGCCAGGGCAGAGGTATTTGCCCGAAACGTCGATGCGTTCGGCATCCGTCGGCATCGTGCAATCCGCTCCGACGAATTCGATGCGGCCATCGTGGCACAGCACGCCCCACCCGTTCGCGATGCCATCGGGCAACACGACGTTGGCATTCACAAACGCGACGGTTTTCATGGCGAACCTTTTGTTACAGCCGGTGCGACCGTCAACGCAGTCACACCTTCGCACGTTGAAGATGCGGCACACGTCGCGTTTTAGCCGTTCGTTTCGTAATGATAATGGTAGAAAACAAACCACAGGTGAAGCATGGCACGCCGCAAAATTGACGGTTTACGAATCTTGGTTACGGGTGCATCGCAGGGGATTGGCCGCGCCATTGCAGTCGATGCCGCGAAACGCGGTGCGAAGGTGATCGCCACGGCGCGTTCGACCGATTTGCTCAATCAACTTGCCACCGAAATTCGTGCGGCCAACGGCACCATCGAAACTGTGACGTCGGACATTTGCAACCCCGCCGACCGCCAGCGAATGGTGAAGATGGCACTCGATCGATTCGGCGGGCTGGACGTGCTGATTAACAACGCAGGCATCGGCGCGACCGGACACTTCATGGACTCCGACCCTGAGATTCTCCGCACGATCTTCGAGACGAATTACTTCGCGCTCTGCGAAATCACGCGACTCGCGATCCCGCATTTGAAGCAAGGTACGACGCCGGCGATCGTCAATATCTCGTCGGTCGTCGGCCGACGTGCTTTGCCCGCGCGCTCGCTTTACGCATCGAGCAAGTTCGCGGTGGCGGGGTTCAGCGAGGCGATTCGTGCAGAACTTGCGAAGGACAACATCGATGTCGTCGTCGTCAATCCAGGACTGACGCAGACGAATTTTTCGCAGAATATGCTGGAAGCGAAGGCGAAAATCAGCCTCGACCACAAACGCGGCATGACGTCCGAACAAGTGGCCGACGCCACGCTGAACGCGCTTGCCAAGGGCAAGAGCGAAGTCACGCTCACCTTCGACGGCAAATTGCTCGTGTTCCTGTCGCGATTCTTTCCGTGGATCATCGAGTACAAGGCCAAGAAAACCGTACGCAAACTCTTCGCCGATGAGATCGCCGCACGCGAAATGCGGAACCCGAGTTAATGTCGCACGTTCAGCCGCGCCGCATATCACAATTTGACAGCCCAGTCAGTGGTGAGGTTATCGAATGGATAGTCCCTTGTGGCAAACTGTTCGCGAAGAGTTCACATTTGACGGCAGTTGGCGAGACGTAACCCTTCAGCCTCCTGAAGTGGGGTTGCGCGATTGCGTTGGTTTTCGTAGCACATTCGTACCGTGATTGCTGCCCCGCCAACTCTGACCTCCGACC
>JAYSKW010000602.1:0-1345 GCA_043726085.1 Limnoglobus sp. | reverse complement strand
CCTTTTTGCTCCATTCCTTGAGGTTCTCATGGCCGCAATTGCTACCGATTCGTTTCAATCTCGCGAAGAAATCGTGCAGTTCATCGAGCGCGAAACCGGCGTCGCCGTCGAGAAGGCGATGCCCGCCCCGACGGTGAATCGCCGCGTTCCGTGGGCGACGTCCGGGCCGGTGTGCCAGGATTCCGCCGGGTACAGCGTGCTGAAAGCGGCCGCGTTCGCGCTCGGCTATATCGGCCCGGAGTTCGCGAAGGAAGAGATCCAGACGCACAACCAACTTCGCGATCTGTACCAGAGCTACGGCTTCTCGCCGCATCACGGGCAGCAGTCGTTCCTCGTGCCGTGGGCGTCGGCACACTTGCCCGCGTTCGAGCCGCACGGCCGCAAACTGCGCGACGAACTCCACCAGAAGATGACCGCACAATCGAACCAGTTCGACCCCGATGAAGCCGACTGGATTTCGACGCGATTGGCGTTGCGGCGCAAGGCACTCGGCACGACGCTCGACACCGCCGGTGGCACGCTCGTACGGTTGCCGGTACTCGGCGAGTTGATCGACTTGCAGCGGAACCTCGAAGCGTTCGCGGCAGCCGGTGCGCAAGAGATCGCGATGCCGCCGAACGGGCGGATTCAGATTCCGAAGCTGACCGGCGGTTCGACCGCGTATTGGGTCGGCGAAGGCAACGCGATTACCGAGAGCCAACCGACGACGGGGAACCTCGATCTTCAGGCGAAAAAGCTCGGCGTGCTGGTGAAAATGAACAACGAGCTGTTGCGGTTTGCCAGTCCGTCGGCGGAAGGTTTGGTGCGATTCGACATGGCACGCTCGGCGGCGCTGAAGGCCGATCAAGCGATGCTCGAAGGTACCGGCGGTACGCAGATTAAAGGGCTGACGACGTACGCGACGATCACGAACCACACGGCCAGCACGGTGGGCGCGAACGGCAACACGTTCCAGCCGCAAGACGTGGCCGCGATGGAAGCGAAGCTGCCCGACGGCGTCGATGCCCCAACCGGCTGGCTGATGCGAAAGGCTTTGTTCGCCGCGCTGATGAATCGCCGTGCCGATGCGGTGAGCGCGAACGACGGCAAAGGCGCGTTCCTGTTCCGCGACAATCGCTCGATGGGCAGCGATCGCCCCGCCGATTTGTACGGGACGAAAGTCGTGCGGTCGTCGCAGATTTCGGCGAGCCGCACCAAGGGCAGCGCGACCGACCTCACGTACATCGTGCTCGGTTATTTTCCGGACTGGATCGTGGCACGGCTCGGCGTGATGGAGTTCCTCGCAAGCGGCCACGGCGACACGGCGCTGCAAAACGACATGACGTTCCTGCGCGGCATCCAGCAC
>JAYSKW010000601.1:0-9400 GCA_043726085.1 Limnoglobus sp. | reverse complement strand
TGGAATGGCACTTTTGGAAGTCCGGGGGCTGGTCAAGCGATTCGGTTCGCGGACGGTCGTGAACGGCGTTTCGTTCGAGGTGAACCCCGGCGAAGTCGTCGGGTTACTCGGGCCGAACGGCGCGGGCAAGACCACGAGCTTTCGCATGTCCACGGGCCAAATTTCGCCGAACGATGGCACGGTATTGTTCGACGGCAAAGACGTCACGCACCTGCCGATGTTCCGTCGCGCTCGCCTCGGCATGGGGTATTTGTCCCAGGAACAAAGCATCTTTCGCAAATTGTCCGTGGAACAGAACCTGATCGCGATTCTCGAAGCCTTGCCCGTGAGCCGCACTCTCGGCCGCTCGCTGACGCGCAGCGAACGTTGGGAACGCACCGAAGAAGCGCTGACGCGATTCAACCTGTTGCACGTGCGAAAGACCAACGCCGCACGCTGTTCGGGCGGCGAGAAACGTCGGCTCGAAATCGCGCGATGCCTCGTTTGCGAGCCGCTACTGATTCTACTCGACGAACCGTTCGCTGCCGTCGATCCGCTCACCACCGAAGACATTCGGCACAACATTCGCGAACTCGCCAACCAAGGCATCGGTATTCTCCTCACCGACCACAACGTCCGCGAAGTGCTGAAAATTACCGACCGCAGTTACCTGATCAAAGATGGCAAAGTCGTCGCACACGGTACGCCGGAAGAAGTGAAACGGAACCCGGTTGCGATTCGCGAATACCTCGGCAACACGTTCGCAGACGACCCGATTCCGCTTTCGGTGCTGATGCCGAACGAGGTGCCGACGCAGTACCGTTCGTCGGTACTGCCAGTGCCGGCCCGCATCGTGCCACCCGCGCCGTCGCCGGAGATCGTGCCGCCGAACGCGGTGTTCAGCTTGTACCTCCCGTCGAACACTGAGACCGATGGCGACGACGAACCGCCCAAGCCACCGACGCCGAATAGCGGACTGCCCATCGCCAGCAAACCGACGACGATCTTGAACCCGCCGATGGTCGGCACGACGCAACATAGCCCGTTGGCCGCGCCGATTCGCGATGAAGATTCATCGGCAGGACAGTTCAGTTCGAGCGCGCAGCAGATGATCGATTACGAGAAGATGCGGCGCTTCGTCGATCGGCTAAAAGACAAAGACAATTGGTCGGACGCATGGCACGAACTCGCGAAGCGCGGGCTGGACGCATTGCCGGTGCTGCTCGATGCGCTCGAACGCCGCGACCTCGATACCCGCCATGTCTCGTACCGCTTGCTCGAGCAAATCACCGGCGAAACGCTGGCTTTTCAGGCCGACGCTCCGGAAGAGACTCGCATGAGGCAAGTCGCGTACCTTCGTGCAAAGTGGGACCGCCGCAAGTCCGCATAGCCGACTGGTTTCACTTCGTGAAGCGGATGCAGCCGACGTCTTCCTTCGGAAGCGCGTCGAGCGTGGCCTTGTGGGTTTCGATCCACTCAGCGAGAAATCGGCTCGGTCCGTCGTCGCTGGTGCTTTTCGCCAGTAGCCGTTGGGCTTCGCGCCAGTTGCCGCTATCGAACGCCCTTCTCGCTCTTTCGTAGTTCTCGATCGCCGACCATGCGGGTTTCTCCGCACTATCCGGAAAGATTTCGTAGATCGGTATCGCCTCGGTAAATCCCGCGGGTACGACTCGCGCGAGTTCTCGGTATCCGATGTCGGTTTCCAACGTCTCGGACAACTTTTCCTCGAGTACGGCGCGATCCGCCAACACGCGGACGCCGAAGGCTTTGGTCATCGATTCGAGCCGCGAAGACAGATTCACCGTGGGTCCGAAGACATCGACTTTATGCATGTCGAAGTTGCCCATGCGTCCGACGATGGCGGGTCCGTGGGCGATGCCGATGCCGAAGCCCAGACTGCCGACGCGATTGCCGCGAGCGAGCGTATGCTGGAAGCCTTCGTGGATGGCGCGTGCGGCACGAATCGCGCGGGCGCGTTGATCCGGATACTGATTGGGCCAGCCCCAGAAGCCCATCACGGCATCGCCGATCAACCCGCCGATCACGCCGTCTTGCGCGACGATTGCGCGGCTCATCAACTCGAGCGCCTGGAGAACGACGCTATTCCATTGGAACGTCAGATCATCGGTGGGATCGGACAGGCTACACGAACCGCGAATGTCGCAAAACAGCACCGTCACGGTTCGTTCGACGGGTGCGAGGAGTTCGTCGAAATTCGGTTTGTCGACGAGGGGCCGCACCGGCTTCGGCAAGAATTTGAGTAACGCGCGATAACGGGTGTTCGTCTCACGCAGGTCGGTCAGAGAGCGATAGACTTCGGCGAAAAGTGCCGCGACTTGCCTCGCTTGAGGAAGCGTGCTGCTGCCGCCACCACCGGAGAGATAAATCGCGCGGCGGGCGTCGCCTTGGCGCGTCGATCGGATCGGAGCACACACCGCCCAGTCGATGTGCGCGACCGACGTAAAACCCGATTCCGACGATGCTTGACGCGAATACTCGACGACATCCTGCGTTTCGAGTGCGGTGCGTACGGCGGTGTTGCTGAAGCTGAACACCAATGGATCGCACGCTTCAAACTGAATCTCGCTATTGGGGCGGAGTACCACGACGCCCATCTCGGCCGCCGTGGGAAACGCGACCCGCATTCCGTGGACGAACTGCGTGTGAAATTGTTCGTCGACGTCCGAAGGCCGAAATTTGGACACGACTTCTGTGAGGCCGTTGATGAGAACATCTTCGAGCGAACCGGTCCCTTGCCGGGCCGATTCGATCGACCGCGTGGCATACTCGCGCTCGGTTTCGGCCAATGTGAACGTGAACGGCCCGATCTGGAACGCCTGATCCGGCTCCAGTTCCATCACGTCGCTGGTCTGTTTATTCGGGCCGGTAATCCGGTTCGACGGTCGCTTCGGCGATGTGCGAATCTCGACCTTCATCCGCAATCGGCCGGGTAGCCACGTGACCGTGGCATGTCGCCAACTGATCGCGCGAACCGAATCGTCCGGGACGGGCGAACTCAACCCCTCGAACACTTCGCGGTCGGACAGCGACCGATCATTTTTGTCGTTGAGTGCGGCCCCGGCCCGGCCGATGGTGATCTTCCGATTCGCCGGTAGTGGGTACTTCCACAAGATGACCGGTTCGCGATCGTCGTCTTGCGGCAGGTAACGTGCGACGAGAACAGCCATCGAACGACCTCCTGTAGTAGTACACGCGGCTCGCGTGCTGAAAAATTAGCACGCGAGCCGCGTGCTCTACTATTCCGCAGACGCGATGTTCCGGAGCATTCGGAACACGCCGAACCACAACAGACCGGCGATCGCCGTGAAGGCCACGACCGCAATGCCACCGGCGCGAATGAGGCTGCGGGATAAATCGTCGACGGGCTTCATGGCTGCGTCGGAGTTTTTCGCAACCACGACGTGCCAACGTTGGATGTCTTTGCTTGCAGAATTTTCGAGTGGCTTCAAGTCTTGCTTGACCGCGATGAGCCGCGTTTTCTCATCCATCGGATCGTAGACTTCGGTCGGGCTTTTGCGTTGTTCGTCCGGTATCGTCCCGAGGAATTCTTTGTACGAGGGAATGTTTTTCGGATCGCTGACGGCGGCGGCGATGTTGTTCCGCCAGACGAGCTTTCCACGGCCATCGACCACCCACACTAATGAGCCGAGTTCTTTCGGCGTGCGAGAATCTTCGGCATTCACGTCTTTTTCCATACCCGCATTGTTCAACCATTCGGCGAGATCCTTGCGGACTTCGATCGCACACGAAAGGATACCCACGACCTGCTTGGCGTCGTCGGGAGAAAACAACGGTTGCGAAACCTCGACGAACCACGGATTGCCGTCGCTCGTCGATTGATACACCGTAGAAATGTGCGGCGCTGTGACCGGATCGAACTGCTTGTCGTAATTCGTTTCGTCGACGGCTAAACCCAACCCGTTGAAGTAGTCGCGATAGGCAAAGTTTTTACCGCTGTTTCGTATCGAATCGTCGTCTTTCCACGGCGAGCGGATCGTCCACAGTTTGGCCTTCGCGTCGTAATCTTCGCACCCGGCGAAACTGTAGGCGCGGCGATCGGCGTTGATGACGATCCCCGCGCCGCGATTCGCGAACAGTTTTTGCTCCCCACCGCGGCGATTGATTTCCTTGAGCCATTCGGCGGCGGGCTTGCGATCTGTTTCGTTCCATACGAACGGCGGTGGCAGCGAACGATGTTTGTATTTTTCGACCGCGTTCGCCAACGCTTTCCGTGCCGGTACGGAGTCCGGCGAGGTGACCTGGTTTTTGAGGAACAATGCCCGTTCTTGCAATCGGGTCTCGAGCGTTTCGGCGGCGACTTTCGCCAGATCCGCTTGCCCGGCCACGATCTCTTTCATCAAGCTGATTCGACTCTTCTCTACCGTCCGACTATGGATTTCGCGTGCGGCTATCAACGTGGCAATCGCGCAAACGATCGTCGCGAGCAGCCCGAGTTGCAGGATCGGTCGACGCTTCTGACGCAGCTTGCGTTCGCGGAGCGATTTCAGGATATCGCCGGCATCGTCGTAGCGTTCGCTTTCCTCGGTGGCGAGGCACTCTTCGAGAATTTCGCGAAAGTGGCGATCGACGTCGGGCGCTAGTTTCTCCCACTGTACGTCGGTCTTTCGCAGTGAGTCCCGGTACTTTTTCAGGTGCGTCTCGGTGCGGCGATTCTGTTTGCCCGACGACAATTCTTTCTGAACGGCTTCCCAGCGGGGCGGTATCCGATTCGACGATAACATGGCGAAGCCGATGGCCCCGAGCGCGTACACGTCCCAGCGTTTATCGGCGTTATCGTGGCCGACATCGGCTTGGTCCGGCGGCATGTACCCTTCGGTACCGAGCGCGGCGGTATCTTCCTCGAGTAATCGCGATTGCCCGAAGTCCGCGATGAGCGGATGGCCTTGATCGTTGATGAGCACATTCCCCGGCTTCAGATCGCAATGGACTAGCGCCGTTCGCGGGCGGTTGTGCGCGTACGACATCGCTTCGACGAGTTTCGTGAAGATGCGGATCGCGTCTTTCGTCGGCAGTCGTGCCGGATTGTCGAGGACGTCCTTGAGCGATTTCTCGACGAAATTCATCACGTAATATGGCCATTCCGCATCGTTGCCGCAGATCGCCAGAAGTTGCACGAAGCCATTCTCGTTGGTGAGTTCTAGCAAGTGCTTGATTTCGTCGGCGAGGTTGCGTTTGTCCCGCCGAGGGAAAAACTTGATCGCAACGCGTTGATCGGGAGACGCATCGGGCGACGCCAACCAGACCGAACCGAACGTTCCGGCCTTCAGCGGTTCGAGGAGTTTGTAACCGGGCGACGGGTGCTGCCAGCCTTCTTTCGGGCCGAAATCGGCGTTCGCCGCAATGTGTTTTTCGATTTCCGCCTGGATGCGTCGCCCCGATTGCAGCCGCGCACTCGGGTACGAACCGGAACCCATGGGTGACGCGGCGTGCAGTTTTGAAGCCCACTGGCTCGATGGCATACCCGTCGCAGGAGCCGGCTCGCTCGATTTCGACGTGCTATCGTACGCCCCTTCAGGCCTCTTCGGGCCGAATTCCAGCGATGCCTGATCCAAACGACGGGCGGACGAATCGGACGACGGATCCTTCGCGGAAGCTGACATATTGCAACCCGATTCGAGAGTGGGCCAGTCCGTGGCACAATATGATTCTGAGGCGGAAAAACTGATAGTGGTATCGTAATGAGTTGTTCACAAGCGGCAAGGTGAAGACAATTCAACAGGCGAGGGTGTCGCTTCGCCCAACCGACAAAACGCACGAGCGAGGTGGATAGAAATGTATCAATTTCGATCGTGTCGGGCGACTGCCCGACGCGATCTTGCGACGCGAACTTATCAGGTTTTGGAGACGGTGGTGGCGAAGCTGCCCATGCCGACGTCAATCGGTGGCTTGATCACGACAATGATCGGCGGCGGCGGTGGCGGTGGCGGCGGCAACGGCACGCCGAGGCCGGAAGAGAGACACGTGCGGTCTTCGAGCGACATCACGTTCAACTTGAGTGTAAACGCCATGGTAAACCCCATCTGTGGTGAATCGCGACGGGTCTACGAGGGGTGAGGGTCCAGCCGTAGGTAGTCGCAGGATAATCGTTATAACCCTCACCGTTTGTCTAGCACGTGTTTTTACGAGATGCGGAACTTTGCTCGAAAAAGAGCAAGTTCGCGCGGTGGCGCAATCATTGCGTCAGCGCAAACGTCGCGCCACAGTCGCGATCCGATGTATGGATCGCACCGAATTCGTCATTTCACGGCGTCCGCAACATCACGAGAGTAAATCCGCACTAGCTTTCATGAAGGTTTTGCCTATTGGATTGCCGTTGTGAGGTATTCGGTCGTGACGATGTCACACACAGAAGGTCGTTTGACTCCCGATGAACCGACTTCGGTCGTCGCTCGCAAGTCCGATACGGAATCGGATATGTTGGATATCGACGCACCGACGGCCAAGCTGTCGAACCTGCTGCCCGTCGAACCGCCGAGCACGATGGCGGAGTCGAATTTTCCGATGCACACGGATCGCGTCGCCACGGCAATGTTGGCGATGCCGAAGCCCGGCGAGACGGCGTACGGCTTCCAACTCGTTCGCGAGATCGGCAGCGGGGCGTTCGGTCGCGTGTTCTTGGCCACGCAAGAAAACCTCGCGGGTCGCTTCGTCGTGCTCAAAGTCTCCGCCGACCTCGCGGGGGAATCGCGGGCGCTCGCCAAACTGCAACACACGAACATCGTGCCGGTGTACTCGGTCCACCGGTCGGGGCCGCTTCAAGCGGTCTGTATGCCGTACTTCGGCACCACGACGCTGCAAAATCTGCTGCGCCAATATCGCGAGAACGCCGCCATACCCGCAACGGGGCGGGCGTTCGTCGATACGTTTCGCTTCCTGAATACCTCGCGGCCAGTTTTACCCGAAAGCCCCACGCGCGAACGGCATGAAGAATCGACCACCGATGCCGTATTCGGCTTGCTGGCTTCGGTCAGCTACGTGCGTGCCATCGTCTGGCTGGCGATCCGCCTCACCGACGGCATGGCGCACGCGCACGATCGCGGCATCATTCACCGCGACATTAAACCCGCGAACATCTTGCTCACCGACGACGGCCAGCCGATGCTCTTGGACTTCGGCGTCTCGGAGGAATTGCTGTTGCGGGCGTCGGTCCCGAATCCGACGCTCGGCGGCACGTTGGCGTACATGGCCCCCGAGCATATGCGCGAAGTGATTACGGGGCTGCCGAGCGCCGACGCCCGCAGCGACATTTATTCGCTCGGTATCGTGCTGTACGAACTGCTGTCGGGGCAGTACCCGTTTCGGATGCCGTCGGAATCGACGTCGGCCGCAGTCAAGCAGTTGATCGAGGAACGCAAGGCCGGACCGCTGAAGTCGATCCGCACGTTCAACCGCGATGTGTCGTACGGGCTGGAGTCGATCATTCTCAAATGCCTCGCGTTCGAGCCGTTCGATCGCTACGCGACGGCGACGGACTTGCGCGAAGATTTACACCGCTACTTGAACGATCAACCGCTGAAATTTGCGAAAGAACGATCGGTACGCGAACGGCTGCAAAAGTGGCGACGCCGACACCCGTACCTGACTTCGACGACGATGATCGGGGTGTTGTTGGGCGTGATTCTCCTGTCCGTCGGGGCGGGTGCCTGGGCGAACCGATCTCGCTTGATTCGACTCGAAGCCGAGCAAGTTTATCGCGAGTTCCGCGAAGAAGCCCACGAGGCGAAGCAGTTCCTACACGTCGATCCGGCCGATCTGCCGTCGCTCACCCGCGGCGTGGAGAAAGGACAGTTGGCGCTCGCGAAGTTCGGCGCGAATGAACCCGACTGGGAACGAAAGCGACACGTGGCGGTACTGTCCGCCGAGCAACGCGACGAACTGCGCCGCGAACTCGTCGATTTGCATCTCATGTTGGCGCGCGGGCACTGGATCCGCGCGATCGCCCAGAAGCCCGCCGATGCGGCCGAGATGGACGAAGCGGTGAAGTCCAACGCCCGCGCCGGCGAACTGGCCGGCAACGACCCGCCACGGTTGCTGTACATCCAACGCGAGACGATGTTCAAGCGGCTCGGCCGCGCCGACGATCTCGGCGTTGCGGTCACGGCACTCGCCGTGACACCCGCGCAAACGGCGCGCGATTACCACCAGGCGGCGACGGTCGAACTCGATGCGGGCCGATACGAAGCCGCGATCCCGTTGTTCCACAAGTCGCAAACGCTGAATCCGAAAGCCGTCTGGCCGTACTATTGCGAAGGCGTCTGCCAGCTTTCGCTCGGCCAGTGGGCCGCCGCACGCGGCTGCTTTACGAGCGTGCTGGCGCTCGACTCCGATTCGACGTTCGCCAAGTTCAATCGCGGGTTGGCGCAGTTGCGGTTGGGCGACAACCGGGCCGCCGAGCAAGATATGACGGCGGTGTTGCTGGCGCAGCCGACCTTCGCCGAAGCCTTTTTGGTACGGGCCGAAGCCCGTGAGAAGTTACAGTTGTACGCGGAGGCGCTCGCCGATGCCGATGCCGCAATGGGGAACGGGGCGGCCCACGCGCGCGTGTTGCCGCTCCGCGCCAAGCTGCGAAAGTTGACCGGCGACGCTGCGGGGGCCGAAGCCGATCTCGCCGATCCGTCCAACGAAGATGGCTGGATCCATCGCGGCATCGACCTCCTGGCAACGGACAAAGTGGCGGCGCTGAAAGCGTTCGATAACGCCGTCGCACTCAACCCGAAATCGCCGGCGACGCACCTGTATCGGGCGCACGTGCTCGGCGAAACCGGCCGCATTCTCGAATGCCTCGATGCGCTCAGCACCGTCATCGCCTTGGACCCGAAAAACGTGTCCGCCATCGCCAGTCGCGGCGTCATGCACGCCCGCCTCGGCAAGTATCCCGAAGCCCTCGTCGATGCCCGCACCGCACTCGATGCCAGTTTCGCGCCGATCACCGCGTATCAAGTCGCGTGCATCTACGCACACGTCTCCAAGGGCGACATCGCCTACCGTGCCGAGGCCCTCGCGCTACTCGGCATCGCGCTCCGAGCCGGTTTCGGCCACGACTACGTCGAAACCGACACCGATTTCGATCCAATCCGACCCATCCCCGAGTTTATCGCACTCCTCAAAAAAGCCCGCCGCGACCTGCCCGCACCCAAGAAGTGAACCGTAAGGAACTGTGAGAATTCGCTTGACACCACACGTTGGTAGCAGGAGCATACGAATAATTGGTAGCAAGTTTCAGCACTCGAAGGTGGGCCTAAAAAATTAACATTCATTCCGCACAAGTGAAACGGTACTTTTACTCGTGGTGTGGCGTGCTGTTCGCGTTTTTCGTGTTCGCGAATTTAGCAGGTTACGTCAGATCGAGAGATGTGAAGCAGTTTCGCCATTCCGGATT
>JAYSKW010000600.1:0-5560 GCA_043726085.1 Limnoglobus sp. | reverse complement strand
GTCAGTTCGCCCTGTGCCCCCGCCGCCGGTTGCAACGACACCGCTGGTAACCCCGAGATTTCCGAGAGATATTCCTGCATTCCGTACAGCAATTCGAGCATTCCCTGAATCGTGTCTTCGTGTTGCAGCGGGTGCAAATTGGCGAAGCCGGGGATCCCCGCGAGGCGTTCGTGCCGCTTCGGGTTGTACTTCATGGTGCATGAACCGAGCGGGTAAAAGTGCGTGTCGATGCACATGTTCCGCGTCGAGAGATTGTTGAAGTGCCGAATGAGATCGACTTCGCTCAGCTCCGGTAACGGCGGCGGCGCGGCCGTGAGATAGTCTTGCGGCAACAGCGATGACATCGCCGTGTCAGTATGCACATCGCACGTCGGCAACCGGTGCGTACGCCGGCCCGCGTGCGAAATTTCAAACAGCAAGTTCGTCGATTGTTGGTTATTCACGAGTTCCCTTTCAAGATATTATCGGCCCACTGTTGTTGTTCGGGCGTCAGCGTGGGGTCGGGTGTTTTGCGGTCGTACTTCGCGAGGCGACGATACTTCCCCGTGTCGTAAATGCGATCGAGTATCGGTTGCAATTCGACAATCACGGGCCGAATTCCGGGGTCGAGCGGTACGTGAATCGCTGGGAGGCGATCCATCATCCGGAACCCCTTCACTTGGCAATGGTTCGGGTCGCCCACTGCCGTCACGCAAATGTGATAATCGTACGTGGGCACTAACTTTCGCAGGCGTTCGAGCGACACCACCGTCGTGTGCGTTCCACCGCGAAGCAGGTCGATTTCCACGAGGTTCACGCCGCCACGGCGGAACTCGTTTTGCTTCTGCAAGTACGACGATCGCCCCGAATCGCCGGGCTTTTTGTTCGACAAGCTCAACACTTCGATTGCGGTAACGAGCCGATCGCCATCGTTGGAAACAATCTCCAGGTACGGCTCTTCCCACGGTTCAGAAACGGGATCGATCGCGACGGCCACCATCCCGGCTTCGGCGAAATGCTCCGTTGCGTGATAGCCATTCGTGGGTGGAGAATCTGCACCGAACACGGAAACATCCGGTTCGCGACGCAGCACGGTATCGATCCAGGCGCGGTTCGATGTCGTGGCCACGTAGCCCGCCGGTAGTGCCGCATTGATCGCTTCGCGGAGGTACGTAATCAGGCTGTTGTGCAAGTCCGGAAACACGCCCGATTCTTCCAGCCACGGGTCCATCCCAGGGAATGGCGACGGCATGTCAGTTCCTCCCGTTAAACCACCATCGCGTCGCGGATTGCTTCGACGAGTCGATCGATTTCGGCGACGGTGCGCTTTTCCGTGACGGCGATTGTCATCGCGTTCTTGTGTTGCGGGTACCACGTGCCGAGCGGTAAGCCGGCGTGTATGCCTTGCTCGCGGAGCGTGGCCAGCAGGTTCGGCACGTTCGCTTGTACCCGGATCGCGAACTCTTTCGTGAAGGGCCGCGCGAACAGTGCCGACACGCCGGGCAGTTGCAGGAGTTGTTCGTGTGCGTAGTGGGCTTTCCGCACGCATTGCTCGGCGGTTTCCTTTAGGCCGTGTGGCCCGAGTGCCGCGAGAAACACCGTTGCACGCAGCGCCAGCAATCCCTGATTCGTGCAGATGTTACTCGTCGCTTTGTCGCGGCGAATATGTTGTTCGCGCGTCGAAAGTGTGAGCACCCAGCAGCGTTTGCCGTTGCGGTCGACGGTCTCGCCGACGAGGCGGCCCGGCATTTTCCGCAGGTACTCTTGTCGACACGCCAAGATACCGAGGTACGGCCCGCCGTAACCGAGCGGGATGCCCAACCCTTGCCCCTCGGCAATCGCGATGTCGGCACCGTAGTCGCCGGGCCGCTTCAGAACACCGAGCGAAATGGGGTCGAAACTCGCGACGAACACCGCGCCGTGCTTGCGTGCCACGTCGCCGATTGCTTGCATTTCCTCGAGGTGGCCGAAGAAGTTCGGCGACTGCGCGATCACTGCCACCGTGCTGTCATTCGCCGCCTTCGCCACGTCGTCGGGGTTCAGATAGCCATCGGGCGTCGGTATTGTCACGACGCGGTATTTCGCGTTCGCGGCGAAGGTTGCCAGCGTTTGCCGATACTCGGGGTGTACGCTTTCCGCAATCAGCACATCGCCGGTGCGGCCGGTGATGCTCAACGCCATCAGCACCGCTTCCGCCACGGCCGAGCCGCCCTCGTACAGCGACGCATTCGAGACATCCATCCCCGAAAGCTGGCACATTAACGTCTGGTATTCGAAGATCGCCTGCAACGTACCCTGGCTCGCCTCGGGTTGGTACGGCGTGTAGGCGGTGTAAAATTCCGACCGCGACGCGATGGCATCGACGACCGCCGGGATGAAGTGATCGTACGCCCCGCCACCGAGGAAGCAGACCGCCGACGAGGCGGATTCGTTCTTCGCGGCCAGCTGTTGCACGTGCTGCGTCAGTTCCATCTCGGCCATCGCGGCGGGGATGTGCAGTGGGCGTTTCAGACGCAATTCCGATGGGATCGGCGAGAACAGTTCCTCGATGGAATCGACGCCGATTCGCTCCAGCATCGCGGCAATATCTTGCGGCGTATTCGGCAAATAAGGCACGACAGTACACTCCGTTGAAGTTAACGAATCAATGAGCATGGTCCCTATCGCCGACAATATTGACTCCAGCCACTACCCACCCACCCCTCCCCAAACTCATTCCCGATTTTCGGAACCAACCTAACCCACCAACGACTTACGTCCGATTTCGACCATCGGGAACTGCGCCGAAACCATGTCAATCAATGACCTTCGCTGATCTGTTTGTCGTACTGCACCTTGGAGAGAAGGTGATCGAGCGTCGCGCCGGGGCTGAGGCGAACCTTCAGCAGCCAGCCTTTACCGAACGGGTCGGCGTTGAGAATCGCGGTGTCGGCGACGGCGGCCGAGTTCACTTCGACGACTTCGCCCGAAACTGGCGCAATCAGCGGCGACGTCGATTTCACCGACTCCACGACGCCGAACTCGTCGCCGGGTTTGATGGTTTTGCCGACTTTGAGAAGTTCGAGATACGTCACATCGGTCAGTTGCTCGACGGCAAACTGCGTGATGCCCACGGTGACGATGTCGCCATCGATGGCGGACCATTCGTGCGACGGGGCATAGCGAAGCGTAGACAAGTCCATGCCGATATTCTCCAGTAAGGTAAAAACCACAACGGACACGGAACCCGCAACAGCCGTTTCATACGCGAAGTCCGCGTTCGAAGCGAGAGCGATTTTGCATCGCGCAGCCATTTTAGGCAATACCGCGGCGATGCGAAGTTCGCCGTCAAATGGCAAGGTTCTCCGGGGAATGAAACAGCGACAAATACGGGTCGTACGAGTATCGTCGGTTGCGACTGCTGCCGGTCATTTCGCGAAGCAGTTTCGCAGTCTGGAACTGCGCGATTAATTTGTTCGCCAACGAGTACGAGCAACCGAGCCACTTCGCGACCACTTTCGTCGTGCAGATCGGTTGGGCGAAGAGGTTGTCGAGCAGCGTGAACGCGGCGGGGTTGGTCACATGTTTCTGCAATTCGTTGCGATCTCGTTCGCGTAACGCCATGATCTTTCGCGCGGTTTCGGTCGCTTCGAGGCTCACTTCAGCGATGCCGCGAAGGAAGAATTTCAGCCAGCCTTCCCAATCGCCCGCGATGCGGATCGCCGTCAAGCGGTCGTAGTATTCCGTACGGTTCGCCTTCAGAAAATGGCTCAAATACAGCAGTGGACGTTCGAGAACGCGGCGTTGGCAGAGCAAGAAAGTAATGAGCAATCGGCCGACGCGACCGTTGCCATCGAGGAATGGGTGGATCGTCTCGAACTGCGCGTGAACCAGCCCGCAGAGTATCAGCGACAGTTCGGTTTCGTCGTGAAGATACTGTTCGAGGTTGTCGAGCGATTCGTTCATTTCGACTAGCGGCGGTGGTACAAAAGTCGCCGTGGACAGGTTGCAACCGGCAGGCCCTATCCAGTTCTGGGTGCGTCGGAACTCGCCGGGGTCTTTGTTATTACCGCGTACGCCGGACAGTAACTCCGCGTGGATCTCCCGTATCAACCGTTTGTTCAACGGCAGTTCTTTCATCCGTTGCAGGCCGTAGTTCATCGCGCGAACGTAGTTCACGACCTCCTCGACATCTTTCGGGCGATCGTCGCCGTTGGCATCGATCTCGAACTGAAGCACGTCTTCCAGCGTGCTTTGCGTCCCTTCGATTTGCGAACTGAGTACGGCTTCTTGCCGGACGTACATGGCAACGAACAAGTTCGGGTCGGGCAACACCGATGCCACGCCATCGAGTCGGGCGATGTTCTGGCCGGCCCGGTCGAGTAAGCCGATCAATTCCCGGTCGAACTGGATTTCCGGATTCGTCGGCGGCAGTGGCGCGGGCAGGAACGCGCGGTAGCCTTCGACTTGTTTTACGAAACGGCCACTTCGCATGATAAGGCACTCCCGCAGGCGGCCATATGTTGCGATCGCGAGATATGGCTCTGGCTACGATAGCCATATCTCGCGAAATGGCCGTTTCGCAACATATGGAACCGCGAACCGCATTCCTTTTGCTTCGGCGCGGCACATGCGTCATGATGGGAGCAAACCACTTCTTACGGGGAATTGCTATGATGCGTGTCGTTGCGTTGCTGTTGGCTGCGGTGTGGGTGGGGCCGTTGGTTGCGGAGACGCCGGAGTCGTTCGCGCTCCATTCGCGTAGCCGCACGGAGACCGAACCGGCGTCGGGGCGGTATCACATTCAGGTGAAGCCGACGAACTGGGACGCGAAGAAGACGGCCATCGTCGTTTGCGATATGTGGGACAAACACTGGTGCCCGAGTTCCACGGCACGCGTCGGCGAGTTGGCCCCGCGAATGAACGAATTGATAATCGCGGCTCGCAAGAAGGGCGCGCTTATCATCCATTGCCCCAGCGACACGATGGAGTTTTACAAAGATCACCCCGGCCGCAAACTCGCGATGAGTGCGCCGAAAGTCGAACCGAAAGTGCCACTCGAACGCTGGTGCAAACTCGACCCGAAGAAGGAAGCGGCGCTGCCGATCGACGATTCCGACGGCGGTTGCGAAGAGACGGTCAAGAACTATCGCGCCTGGAGTCACCAGCACGATGCGCTGAAAATCGTCGATGGCGACGCGATTACCGATTCGGCGGAGGCGTATTACCTCATGAAGCAACGCGGTATCGAGAATGTCGCAATTATGGGCGTTCACACGAACATGTGCGTGCTCGGTCGGCCATTCGCGATTCGCCAACTGACGCAGCAGGGGCTGAATGTCGTGCTCGTTCGCGACATGACCGACACGATGTACAACCCCGCAAAAGCGCCGTTCGTCAGCCACTTCACCGGTACCGATTTGGTCGTCGAGCACATCGAGAGACACTGGTGCCCAACGGTGACGAGTGCGGACTTTCTCGGCGGCAACGAGTTCCGTTTCAAGGCCGACACGCGACCGCATCTCGTCGTGATCGCTGCCGAGGACGAGTATAAAACTGAGCGAACGTTACCCGCCTTCGCACGCAAACAACTCGGGCAAAC
>JAYSKW010000599.1:0-1230 GCA_043726085.1 Limnoglobus sp. | reverse complement strand
CGCGATGATGAAGTTGATGGGCAACAAGGGCAAAATTCAGGAGGAAATCCTGAAGCTGCAAGCCACAATCGAGAAGGTTTCCGCCGAAGGCAAGGCCGGTGCGGGCTACGTGACGGTTCGCGTTAACGGGCGAATGGAAGTGCAAAATGTGACGATCAGCCCCGAAGCGATGGCACTCAACGACCGCGAAATGCTCGAAGACTTGATCGCCGCCGCGACGAATCAGGCGTTGACCAAGTCGAAAGAACTCGTTGCCGAAGAAACCGCGAAGATGGCATCCAACGTCGGTCTGCCAGCCAACATGCTCGGCGGCCTCGGTTTAGGCTGAAAAGGGAGGCGATTGCGTGTCGGAGAACGGGAACGCGATTTCGACATTACTCGAAGAACTCGGCAAGCTGCCCGGTGTTGGGCCGAAAACGGCGGAACGTATCGCGCACTTTCTGCTCGTCGGCGATCGCAGCGTGGCCAGTACGCTGGCGGATTCGTTGCGGGCCGTCGTGGAGCGCGTCCATCCGTGCCGCGAGTGCCATCATTTGTGCGAAGGCGAACGCTGCGAGATTTGTTCGGATCGTCGCCGCGATGCGGGTATGATCTGCGTAGTGGAAACGACCCGCGATGTCGGCTTGTTCGAACGCTCGGGCAACTATCGCGGCGTCTATCACGTGCTCGGTGGGCGGCTCGCCCCGCTCGATAATATCGGCCCCGAAAAGCTGACGCTGACCGAACTATTGCAGCGCGTGCGGAAAGGCGGCGTTCGCGAAGTCATCCTCGCGACCAGCCCGACACTCGAAGGCGATGGCACGGCGCTACTCGTATCGACGTTCCTCGCTGGTACCGGCGTGCCGATCACGCGGCTCGCGCGCGGTGTCCCGAGTGGGGCCTCGCTCGAACTGATCAATTTCCAGATATTGTCGGATGCACTCGACGCGCGAAAAGCGTACTGACGACTGTGGAGAGAAGGAACGCATGAGCGGATTAAATCTTGGAATGGGTATGCGGACGGAGCAGAACCTCAGCATGAGGCTCGCGCCGCGCATGATCCAGTCGATGGAAATCCTCCAGTTGCCGATCATGGCGTTGCAAGAGCGTATTCAGGCGGAACTGCAAGAGAACCCCGTTCTGGAAATCAAAGAGCGCAAGGCCACCGAAGCCGAAGGCCCCGCCGAGTTCAACCCCGATGCCCCGCTGAAGCACGACGAAACCGGCGACCTCGAGTTCAACCGGCTCGAC
>JAYSKW010000598.1:0-3036 GCA_043726085.1 Limnoglobus sp. | reverse complement strand
AAATCGCGGCGAGAGACGTTCGGGCGAATGTTCACCACGACGCCCGCGATCTGTTGCCGAACCGATTGTGGCATCACCCGCGATTTCGCGAGGTTGAGTTCGAATCCTTCCTCATCGACGATCTTTGCAACGCATCGCGAGAACTTGTCAGTCGTTCGCCGGAACTCCTCACCACCGGAGAACGCGAGGTCGTCGGCGTAGCGGGTGTATGTCGCTTCGACCGATTTGGCCAAGCCGTGTAAACGGCAATCGAGCCGGTACGCGGCGAGGTTCGCGAGTGCGGGCGATGTCGGTGCGCCTTGCGGCAAATGCCGGTAGCAGAGTTGCAGTCCTTCAAAGTGATCCGAACCATCTGCGGGCGCATTCGGGCGAGCGTCCCAGACATCGCGCGGGAGCCGCGTTGTGCAGAATGCCATCAGGTAATGCGCGATTTCGGGCGGATAGCCTGCGGTGCGAAACACCGCCAGAATCGCGTTCACGCTCACAGTGGGGAAGAACGCTTTCAGGTCGTATCGAAGCACCACCGCACGGCCCGCGTGTACCTCGGCGAACGTCTTGATCGAGCGGCCCGCACGAAATCCGTGGGCGGCATCGTGTGGCGGTATTCGGTCGAAAATGAGTTCCAGAATCCGGCGTTGAATCGTTTTCAGAATCGATTTCGGAATTTCCAACAGCCGCGGTCGCCCCGTCGGTCGGGTTAGCCAATTGTGGTAATAATGCCGGAGTTTCGGGTTCTTTTCTCGCTGATTGCGCCCCGCACGATCTGCAAGCCATTCCAGTTGATACGCATCGATCCGCAAACGGTCGATCAACTCGGTCTGGTTGCGAATCGGTGGCAAATTCCAACGTGCTGCACTCGGGTGGGGGGCCATCACCGCATGGGGATAGAACTTGCGGACGACGCGAAAATCGTCTTCTTTGGTGAGCGCTTCAAACAGCTTGTTGTCGGCTTTCGCGAAGTGAATCAGGCGATCCGCGTGCGTGGGGTTCGGGTACGCCGCGATCATCCGGCGAACGAATGGGCGGATGAACCGATACGCCATTCCGGTGGCCAATTTCGCGCGTTTCACGCAGCCGTCTTCGGTCCATGGCCCTGCGAGAAACGCCTGGATCACCTCGATGAATTCGCGCTCGTTCCGGGCGTAGTTCCAAAGATTCATCGTCGGTATCTTCGTCCAGTGAAAACGCAGTGGGGTGTGCCAACCCGTCTCGTGATGCACGACGAGTCATGCGTGCGAACGCATCTGTCGTCATGCCGCGAACCGTCCAGATAACCGTGAACCCCCGAGGTAACCTCGGAGAAGTGATCGTGCCGTTGCCAGCCCAACCACCGATCTTGGCCGCAACCCCACCGCGACTGAAATGGTGACGGTTCGCACACGTCTTGTCAATGGGCAATCGGGCACGGTTGAAAATCGACGTAAGTCGGAATTGCGGAGGCTCCAAAACCGGTTTTTTGGGTGTTTTTCCAGTTTTCGCGACCCTTTTTGATCGGAAATCGTCGATACGTTCGTGGGCGATTGGCCGTATCTCGAAGCTAGAATATGATTTGCGTCGAGTAGGAGCGATTCGACGCTCGCCGCAAGTACCGTCCGAAAATCGACCGAAAGCGACCTAAAATCGACCGGAAGCGCCTTTTCTATGTCATTTGCGCGCATTTCTATGTCATTTGCGCGCATTTCTGTGTACGTTCGTGCAGCGTCGCAAAAACGACTTACGTCGGATCGCGTTTCGCTTTTTGACAATTGGCGTTCGTGTAGGCGATGCCGGCAAGCGCGTTCCGTTGGTCGCGATGCGCACGCCTTAGTAGGCTATGCTGAACTTCAACGAGAGAGCCACGCTTGACGCGCCGGAATTACTGGATCGTGCTGTTCGCGATTGCGTTGCCGTTCTCGGCGACGTGGTTTGCGTTGCGCGGCGGGGTTCGTGGGCGGATGCCGGACCTCGTCTGGGGACGGCGTGGCGTGATGCCTGGCGATGTCGTGCGGCCCCGTGCGGCAGTCATCATTGCCGATACGCTGTTCGTGGTCGATTTTACCGCACGGATTCAAGGCTACGATCTCGATGGCCGACATACGGGTGTCAGTTTCACGACGCCCGATTTCCGCGATGGCCGCCCGAGCGGGTTGGGCGTGGACAACGAAGGAAACTTGCTCGTCTGCGATTCGCACTATCACTGCGTACGCACCTACGATGTGGCGGGGAACCTGCTCCGCACGATCGGTAGCGCCGCCCAACTCGGCTACGTTTCCGATTGCGTGCAAGATGAAGCGGGCCATTACTACGTCGCCGAGTTCGGCGTAACCGACCGCATTACAAAGCTCGACAGCGCGGGCAACGTGCTGAAGCGCTGGGGCGAAACGGGGAATGAAGCGGGGCAGTTTCAGCGCGTGCGGTCGTTGGCGTTCGGGCCGGATGGCAACCTTTACGTAGCCGATGCGTGCAACCATCGCTTGCAAATTTTCAACTTAAATGGCGACTGGCTGCGGTCCATCGGCGGGCCGGGCGATGCACCGGGGCAGTTTCACTATCCGTACGATCTCGCGTTCGGACCGGATAAGATGCTCTACGTCGTCGAACGTGGCAACGCGCGCGTGCAGAAGTTTACACTCGATGGCACGTGGGTAGGCAGTTGGGGAATGCCGGGCCGAGGCGTGGGGCAACTCGCCGACCCGTGGGCGCTCGCGGTGGATCGCTTCGGGCGCGTGCATGTGATCGACACCGAAAATCATCGCGTGCAACGGATCGCCTTCTAATCGAACGCTGAGTATTCGTAATGCGTCCAATCGATTTCGTCGCGATTCACTGGCTCGCCATCGCGACGATACTCGTTGCGGTCGTGGCTCGTTTTGTGTCGTTCAAACCGCGAGAAATTGTCTACGCACTCGCGTTGTTCGCCCTCGGTGGCATCGCACTGACGGGGTTACAACCTACGACGCCACTCGGTGCAATCGACATCCCTGCCACGCTTTCCATCGGTGCCGCATTCGCGCTACTGCTTGCAACGATCACGTTAATTATCAGTCAAAATTGGTC
>JAYSKW010000597.1:0-1429 GCA_043726085.1 Limnoglobus sp. | reverse complement strand
CGCGCAGAAGTCGTACGATTTCCGCACGCTCGGCCTCGGTTACGCGAACCTCGGCGCGATGCTGATGGTGCAAGGCATCCCGTACGATTCGCCCGAAGGGCGCGCCCAGTGCGGGGCGATCACCGCGATCATGCACGCCGGTGCGTATGCCGCCTCGGCGGAAATCGCGTCCGAGATTGGCACGTTCTCGCGGTATGCGGCGAACAAGGACCACATGCTCCGCGTCATCCGCAACCACCGTCGCGCGGCATACAACGCGGCCCCTGCTGAGTACGAAGGGCTGACGGTTTACCCCGTCGGTATCGATGCTCGCGTCTGCCCGCCGGACCTGCTCGCCGCCGCACGCAGCGAGAGCGACCGGATGCTCGAACTCGGCGAGAAGCACGGCTTCCGCAATGCCCAGGTCAGCGTCATCGCACCGACGGGGACGATCGGCCTGATTATGGACTGCGATACGACCGGCATCGAGCCGGACTTCGCGCTCGTGAAGTTCAAGAAGCTCGCGGGCGGTGGCTACTTTAAGATCATCAATCAATCGGTGCCCCCCGCGTTGGCGAAACTCGGCTACGCCGCATGGCAGATCGACGACATCATTCGCTCGTGCCGTGGGGCCGCCACGCTGATCGGTTGCCCGCACATCAACCCGGCGAGCCTGAAAGCGAAAGGCTTCACCGATGAAGTCCTCGCGAAGATCGAAGCGACGCTCGCCAGCGCGTTCGAGTTGCCGTTCGTGTTCAACAAGTGGACCGTCGGCGAAGAGTTCCTTCAGGGCACGCTCCGCATCCCCGCCGATGTGCTGGCCGAACCGATGTTCGACCTGCTCACGCACCTCGGTTTCACGAAGCAACAAGTGACCGAAGCGAACACGTTCGTCTGCGGGACGATGACCATCGAAGGGTCGCCGCACCTGAAGGCGGAGCACCTGCCGGTGTTCGATTGTGCGAACAAGTGCGGCAAGACCGGCAAGCGATTCTTGTCGTGGGAATCGCACATTCGCATGATGTCCGCCGCCCAGCCGTACATCAGTGGCGCGATCTCGAAGACGATCAACATGCCGTACGAAGCGACGACGGAAGATGTCAAAAAGGCGTACTGGCTGAGTTGGCAACTGATGACGAAAGCCAACGCGATTTACCGCGATGGCTCGAAGCTCAGCCAGCCGTTGAACTCGGTGGCGGACTCGCCCGAGGCCGCCATGCTCGCGAATATTTCTGCGGACGACGAACCGGCAGTGGAAGCGAAATCCGAACCGGTTCGCGCGGCCGAAATGATTACCGAGAAGGTCATTCACCGCTACCTCGCGAAGCGTCGCCGACTGCCAGATCGCCGCGCGGGTTACACGCAAAAATCGCGGATCGGCAACCACAAGGTTTACATCCGTACCGGCGAATACGAAGACGGCACGCTCGGCGAAATCTTCATCGACATG
>JAYSKW010000596.1:0-15045 GCA_043726085.1 Limnoglobus sp. | reverse complement strand
GCACGCGGGAGCAGGCGTTACCCATGTGGGTGGACCGCATCGCCGAGCGCGTGGAAGCCGAGGCCCCACAAGTGGCCGCCGACATCGTGTTGTCATCGTACATAATGGCCGGTATGCACTTGTCGCGTGACGTCATTAAAAAGATCTATCGAGGAGTATTCGCGATGAGAGAATCGGTCGCATACGACATCATCATGGAAGAGGGTGCCATCGCACACACTCACAAACAGATAATACAGCAAGGAACCTCGCTGTTCGGCACACCTACGCCAGAGCAAGAGGCCCAGTTGCGAGCGATTGAAAATTTGACACGACTCGACCGCTTGTTGTTTTTGAGACTGCAGAAAGTGAAATCGTGGGATGCGCTCTTACGCGGGCGTTGAGTCGTGACGCGGGCAGAAACGATCTATCGGGGAGTCATTTCGATGGAAGATTCCGATTTTGTTGCGTTCGACATCATTCGGGAAGAGGGTGCCATTTGCCAAGCCCGTAAAATACTACTGTGCCAAGGAAGAACGCTGTTCGGTAAGCCTTCGTCCGAGCAGAAGTCCCGACTGGAAGCAATAGAAAATCTGCCACGACTGAACCGGTTGTTTATGCGACTACTGAAAGTGAAATCATGGGATGCGCTCTTACGCGGGCGTTGAGTCGTGACACTGACAGAAACGATCTATCGTGGAGTATTCGCCTTATTATGCGCCAACACGGCACGATGATTCTCGCGCCGAATGCCGTCGTCACCGGGGATGTGACGTGCGGTGCGGGTGTGAATATCTGGTACGGCGCAGTCGTTCGCGGCGATGTCGCGCCGATCGTTCTCGGTGAGAATGTCAACTTGCAAGATGGCGTCATTGTCCATTGCGATTTCGGTTTTGCGAACGTGCTCGAACCTGGTGTCGTTGTCGGCCACGCCGCCATCGTGCATGGCGTTCGCGTCGGGGCCGACACGCTGATCGGCATGGGGGCCACGCTGCTTTCGGGCACCGACATCGGCGAGGAATGCCTGATCGCCGCCGGTGCCGTCGTGCCACCCGGAATGAAAGTCCCGCCCCGCTCGGTCGTCATGGGCCTGCCAGGGAAAATCGTCCGTACGGCCACTTCCGATGAAATTGCACAGACCAAAATCATCAACGCACGCTACCGCGAACTCGCCGCCAAATACGCCAACGGCGACATCGCATGGCCGTACGGCGAAGCGAAGTGATCCCTATTCTTGATTCCGTAACAAAAACACCCGCGCAAAGAACAACATAAGCAGGAAATCGTTCAGCCCGTAAATACTATAAAACGCCCCTGCGAAAACGTCCTTGGCATAGAGCTGCGATATGCTGTTTTCCGACAACCACATCACCCAAACGACAACATAAACGAGCTTTTCCAAAGCGAATGCGCCTGCCAGCCATTTGATGTTCGAGCGGATGGTCGCAGCACCCAGGTAAGCCAAACCCCAAACGACAATCATGAGAAGTCCGAAGTTGGACATCACGACTGGGTCCGCGTGGTTGATCGCAGTATTGGTGAATCCACGCGAGAACACCAGAACCCCAACGATGTTCATCAGACCCGCTGCAATAAACCCAAGCTTCACCAGATTTTTGTTCATGTGATTACCTCTATCAAAGTCGAGTAACCGTTCACGGGGTATTCTCTCGAACCGCGAGTGGCTCGAATCTTGGCGATGGCGCATCCGGTAACGGAACGGGAAGTCAAACTGCCGATGTCTGTGGCAATCGCGTATCGGATCGGTTACAATTCTCCACGGCGGCGAACCTCCCACCATGCCGTCCTCTAATCGTAGGTCGAATCGTTGAATTTTCGCATTGCTGTTGGCATTCTGTTCGCGATGGCGTGTTCGCTCGTCGTCGCATCGCAGGCGGCAACCGATACCGCGTCGGCGGTGAATCGGCCCGTCGATTTCAATCGCGACATTCAACCGATCCTTTCCGATCACTGCTTTGCGTGTCACGGCCCGGATGAGAAACAGCGTAAGGCGAAGCTGCGGTTCGACACGCAAGCCGGTGTCGTGTCGGTAGCGAAACCCGACAAAGACAGTAGAAGCGAACTGCTCGAGCGGATACTTTCGACGGATGTCGAAGAGATCATGCCGCCGCCGAAACACAATAAGCCGCTCTCGAAGGAGAAAATTGCGACGCTGAAAAAGTGGGTGGCCGAAGGCGCGAAGTGGTCGGGGCACTGGTCGCTGATCGCGCCGAAGAAACTCGCACCGCCCGCCGGTGGCAACCCGATCGATGCGTTCATCCGCGATCGGCTCACGCGCGAGGCACTGAAGCCTTCGCCCGAAGCCGAAAAGGCAACGTGGCTGCGCCGCGTCACGTTCGATTTAACGGGACTACCGCCATCGCCGTCGGAACTCGATGCGTTCGTCAAAGATGCATCGCCGAAGTCGCACGAAACCGTCGTCGATCGCTTACTCGCATCGCCGCGCTACGGCGAAAACATGGCTCGCTTCTGGCTCGATGCCGCACGCTACGGCGACACGCACGGCCTGCACTTGGACAACTATCGCGAGATGTGGCTGTACCGCGAATGGGTGATTGCCGCCTTCAACCGCAACCTATCGTACGACCAGTTTCTGACCGAACAAATCGCGGGCGATTTACTGCCGAAACCGACCGTCGATCAGTTGGTGGCGACGGGGTTCTTGCGTTGCCACATCACCACCAGCGAGGGCGGGGTGATCGAGGAAGAATGCTACGTGCGGAACGTGAGCGACCAAGTCGACACGGTGGGCACGGTGCTGTTCGGGCTAACGATCGGTTGCGCGAAGTGCCACGACCACAAGTACGACCCGATCTCGCAAAAAGATTACTACTCGATGTTCGCGTTCTTCAACAGCATCGACGGCTCGGCACTCGACGGGAATGCCGCACAGCACGCGCCGGTGATCCGCAAGCCGACGCCCGAACAGACGGCCAAGCTCGATGCGGCACGCGCCCAGTTGGCAACCGTGAAAAAGCAGATCGCCGACGAGTTGACGAAGGTAAAGTTCGCCGAAGAGGCGACTGCCACCGAAGCGAAAGCGGCCGCGAAAAAGGAGTTCGTCTGGATCGACGATGCGCTTCCGAAAGGGGCACACGCATTCGGTCCCGATGGCTTGAACCTCGCCTGGAACTTCGTCGATAAGTCGGTGCTGCCCCCATTCTCCGGCGAAAAATCGGTGCAGTTGACGGCGAAGGGATTTCAGCAAGTCGTGATCCAACAATCGACGCCACACCTGCGCGTCGGGGCGGGCGACACGCTGTTTGCATACGTGTACCTCGATCCGAAAAATCCGCCGAAAGAGCTGATGCTCCAGTGGCACACGAACGCCTGGAGCCATCGCGGGTTCTGGGGCGAGAACCGCATCGATGCCGGGATGGATCGCTCGAACGAACGCCGTCAGATCGGCGAGTTGCCCGCACTCGGCAAGTGGGTTCGCCTCGAAGTCCCCATCGCGACGGTCGGCATCAAGCCGAGCACGCCGATCACCGGTTGGGCGTTCACGCAGTTCGACGGCACCGCCTATTGGGACAAAGCCGGCGTCGAAACATCCACGCCGCAGGGCGACACGCGGTTTGCGACACTCGCCGAATGGGCGAAGGCCAGTGCCGCCGATACCGCTGTCCCACAAGCGATTCGCGACATCATCAAACTCGAACCGGCGAAGCGGAGCGATGCCCAGAAGAAAGAGTTTCGCGCGTATTTCATCGAGTATGGTTACGCGCAAACCCGCGATGTTTTCGACCCGCTGCACAAACAGCGAGACGAACTCAGTGGCATTATCGTCAAGATCGAGGCGGAGATTCCTGCCAGTTACATCTTCAAGGAAAAGGCCACGCCGCGACCGGCGTTCGTGCTGAAACGCGGCGAGTACGACCAGCACGGCGACACCGTCGCGCGGGAGTTGCCGAAGGCGATTCTCGAGCTGCCGACCGATGCGCCGAAGAATCGCCTCGGGTTCGCGCAGTGGGTGACAAACCCCCGTCACCCGCTGACATCGCGGGTGGCCATCAACCGCATTTGGCAACAGTTGTTCGGCACCGGCCTCGTCAAATCCTCGGACGATTTCGGCACGCAAGGCGAACCGCCGAGCCACCCGGAACTGCTCGACTGGCTCGCGGTCGATTACCGCGAAAGCGGTTGGGACACGAAGAAACTCATCCGGCAAATCGTACTCTCCGCGACGTACCGCCAGTCGGCGAAATGGACGCCGGAGAACGCGGCCATCGACCCGCAGAACCGGCTATTGTCGCGCGGGCCACGCTTCCGCCTCGATGCCGAAATGGTTCGCGATCAGGCGCTGTTCACGAGCGGCTTACTCGTCGAGAAAATCGGCGGGCCGAGTGTCAAGCCACCGCAACCCGCGGGGCTGTGGGAAGCCGTCGGCTACTCCGGCAGCAACACCGTCCATTTCCGTGCGGACACCGGCGCGGAGAAAGTCTATCGCCGCAGCTTGTACACCTTCTGGAAACGCACCTCGCCGCCACCGCAGATGACAGCGCTCGATGCGCCGTCCCGCGAAGCCTGTACCGTTCGCCGCGAACGCACGAACACGCCCCTCCAGGCGCTGTTGCTCATGAACGACACGCAGTTCGTCGAGGCGGCCCGTGCGACGGCGAATCGCGTCGTGAAAGAAGGCGGCACGCGGGTGTCTGGGCGGGTCAGCTATCTGTTCCAGCTAATCGTTTGCCGACCTGCGAATGTCGACGAACAGAAGCTGCTCGTCGATGCGTATGCCGAGCAACTGAGTTATTTCCGTGCGAACCCGACTGCCGCGCAGAAACTGGCGAACGCCAAAGATGCGACGCCCGAACTGGCGGCGATGGTCATGCTCGCGAGCCTTGCGTTTAACCTCGATGAAACCGTCACCAAATAGCGATGGGATACCGATGCACCCGATCCACGATGCCCTTTCGGCGATGACGCGGCGAACGTTTTTTGGCCGGAGCGCGCTCGGCCTCGGCACGGCGGCGATCTCGTCGATGTTGCCATCGAACGCCGTGGCCGCCGAGGCGATGCCCGGCCTGCCGGGGCTGCCGCACTTCGCGCCGAAGGCCAAACGCGCGATTTATTTATTCATGAACGGCGGTCCGTCGCAGATCGATCTGTTCGACCACAAGCCGAAACTCGTCGATCAATTCGATAAGGATCTGCCCGAGTCGATTCGCAAAGGCCAGCGTCTGACGACGATGACGAGCGGGCAGGGACGGTTCCCACTGACGCCGTCGAAGTACAAGTTCGCGCAGCACGGCAAGTCCGGCGCGTGGGTCAGCGAACTGATGCCGTGGACCGCGAAGATCGTCGACGACATCGCGATCGTAAAATCTGTGCATACCGAAGCGATCAACCACGACCCGGCCGTCACGTACATCTGTACGGGCAACCAAATCCCCGGTCGTCCGAGCCTCGGCGCGTGGCTGAGTTACGGCCTCGGCACGCTCAACAAAAACCTACCAGACTTCGTCGTGATGACGGCATCGTGGACCGGTCGCAAAGAGGCGCAGGCGATTTACAACCGCCTCTGGGGCAGCGGGTTTCTGCCGAGCAAGCACCAAGGTGTGGCACTCCGTTCGCAGGGCGACCCCGTGTTGTTCCTGTCGAACCCCGACGGCGTCAGCCCCGACTCGCGGCGAAAAATGCTCGATTCGCTGGCGAAATTGAACCAGAAACATTTCGACGACGTCGCCGACCCCGAGACGCAAGCTCGCATCGCGCAATACGAGATGGCGTTCCGGATGCAGACATCGGTGCCGAGTTTGGTGGACTTGTCGCAAGAAACGAAGGCGACGCTGGAGATGTACGGCCCCGACGTGCAGAAGCCCGGCACCTTCGCAGCCAGCTGCTTGCTCGCGCGCAGACTCGTCGAGCGCGACGTGCGGTTCGTGCAGATTTTCCACCGCGGCTGGGACCAACACGCGAACATTGCGAGCGACTTGCCGAACCAGTGCATGGACGTCGATCGCGCCGCCTACGCGCTCATTTCGGACCTCAAACAGCGCGACATGTTGAAGGATACGCTCGTCGTCTGGGGTGGCGAGTTCGGCCGCACCGCATACTGCCAAGGAAAGCTCACGAAGGAAAACTACGGCCGCGATCACCACCCGCGCTGCTTCACCGTCTGGATGGCGGGGGCGGGAATCAAGCCGGGGATCGTCTACGGCGAAACCGACGACTTCAGTTACAACATCACGAAAGACCCCGTCCACATCCACGAACTGAACGCGACCATCTTGCACAACCTCGGCATCGACCACAAGCGACTGAGCGTCAAACACCAAGGCCTCGACGCACGACTCACCGGCGTCGAAGACTGCGCCGCCGTGAAGGGGCTAATGGGGTGAGCATCCATTAGACTAAAGTCAGTTTACGTGGGGCACGTTAAAAACGTGCCCCACGATGGCACCTTGTTTTGTACCATACGGTATTCTCGCTATAGTAGTTGAGCCTGTACACTAAAAGACGGGCAAGACCGTGCTCGAAAAGCAGAGCACCCGTAGCTCAACTGGATAGAGCAGCCGCCTTCTAAGCGGCCGGTTGTGAGTTCGAGCCTCACCGGGTGCAATTGGGAATTCGCCAGATTTGCAAGCCTTTCGCAACGAACGCCGATTCCGAGCGAACTCGTCGCACCCCCTCTCATAATCGACGTAAGTCAGTATTGCGGACGCTCAAAAACTGGTTTTTTGGCATTTTCGCGTCCCAAAACGTCACTTTTTGATCGCAAATTGCCGATGTGCTATTGGGAATTTTGCCTTATCCTGGATTCCTGTCACGTTTTACGCCGAGGCACTCAATTTCACATCAACCGAAACTACCGGTTGTTTCGCGACACTTTGCGACCGTTTCGCGTCACTTCGAGACACTTCTATGTCATTTGGGCGCACTTCTATGTCATTTGGGCGCATTTCTATGTCACTCCGTGCAAGTCGCGAATTCCGACTTACGTCGGATCGCCTCCGATTTTTTGACTTTCGCAATTCGTGTGGGCACGACCAACTCAAAGCCCACGGACGACAGTCTGTGGGGAGTTCCCATTTGTGGAAGCCGCTCGGCAAGCAGGCATATTGTGATCGGTCGCCGATTGGCGACGTATTTTCAGGCAGTACGGATTGCTCAAGTAATAAAACGCTCGAAATGGTTTGCTTTATGGTAAGCAGAGGTTACTATTCGCTTGGGATGCGCTGCCGATAGTCGGCAGAATAACTGGTTCGGCGACGGAGGGTTTTGGGGTGGAGAAGCGGCGGGTGCTGATCAACACGGGTGATCGGCTGATGCTCGTGTTCACCGAGTTGGAGGCGCAGGACTACTGGCTCCGGCCGGGCGAGTCGGTCGAGGTCCGGGCAGATGTCGAGTCCCCGGCCGACGACTTCGAGGTGGAGGACACGCCGGAGGGCGTCACCGTCTGGCCATCGCGGGGCATGGGGTACATCAGCACCTGGGCCGGTGGCGAAGAGTTGTCGTGCGGCTACCAGCGGCCCGCCGGGTGGGCGTGAGAGGACGCCACCCCAGGAACTTCCCCTAACGGTGAGCGGTAACCTGCACTTGCGAACCGTGTTCTTCGTCACCCTCGGCGCGCACCGGTTGCGTTGGCCGTCCTTGAATTTTCAAAGCCACGAACGTCGCTTCCCCTTACAGTACGCCTTTTGTCGATGGGATGCCCGTTGCTCGCGGGTCGGGTTCCACCGCTTCGCGGAGTGCCCTCGCGGTGGCTTTGAAGATCGTTTCGATAATATGGTGCGCGTTGCGTCCGTGGTGGGCCACGACGTGCAGCGTGAGTAGCCCGGCCGACGAGACGGCGCGCCAAAATTCCTCGGCGAGTGCCGATGAGAAATTGCCCAGAAGTTCGTTCGGCACGTCGGCCTTCCACACTAAGAACGGCCGCCCGCTCAGGTCGATGGCACTCGTCACGAGCGTCTCGTCCATCGGCACCGTGGCGTCGCCGTAACGGCGGATACACGCCTTGTTTCCCAGGCATTCGACGAGCGCTCTACCGAAACAGATGCCGACATCTTCGACCGTGTGGTGCGCGTCGATGTGCAGGTCGCCGACGCACTTTACGGTCAAGTCGAGCATCCCGTGTTTCGCGATGTGCGTGAGCATGTGGTCGAAAAACCCGACGCCCGTGGAGAGTTCGGATTTCCCGGTCCCGTCGAGGTTCAACGTCAGTTCGATTTGCGTCTCGGCGGTCGTTCGTTGGATGGTCGCAGTTCGCGGCATGGTCGTCCTTTTTACTCGGCTGAGAACGATCGGCTTCGTTCGCGAGCTTCGCTTTGATCGTATTCGCGAACGGCGACTGGCGGCGGATTTGCCACCCGATTTCGACGAAAACTTCGTGCCGCCGCGCGACACGACCGAACGTGGAGCAGGTTACCCCGTGAACGGTTACCGCCAAGCGTTGCCCGTTTGGTGGCTTTCTGATACGCTTCTAGCGATACGATACCTGTGTGCGATGCGCACTCCTGCCGGATCCTTTTGAGGGTTGCCACTTTGTTTCGCTTCCTACTCGCTCTCGGGTTGACACTTGCGGCTTCGGTGGCTGTGCGGGCCGACAACTGGCCGCAGTGGCGCGGCCTCAAAAACGATGGCCACAGCACCGAGAAGGGACTTCCCACCGCGTGGTCGGAGAGTTCGCACATCGTCTGGAACTGTCCGCTACCAGGGTCGGGCGCGTCGACGCCGTGCATCTGGGGCGAACAGATCTTCCTAACTACGCAAGATTCTGCCGATCTCAAACTCCACGCCATCGGCACCGATGGCAAAGTGAAATGGTCCGAAATCCTCGGGGTGAGCGCGAAGAAAGCCTACCGCAACGACGAAGGCAACGATGCCTCCGCGTCGTGTAGTACCGATGGCAAACACGTCTTCACGTTCATCGGTTCGGGCGGCGTGACGGCGCACGATTTTGAAGGCAAGAAAGTCTGGGGCTTCGATGCCCAAGCGAAGTACGGCAAGTTCGAGATCCAGTTCGGCATCCACCAGACGCCGGTGCTTTACAAAGGCCGATTGTACCTGTCGCTGCTTCACCGCAAGGCGCAACTGCTGGTTGCGCTCGATGCCAGTACGGGGAACGAAATCTGGAAGCACGCCCGCAAGAGCGACGGTCGCGGCGAGTCACCGGATGTCTATGCGTCGCCGTTCATCTGGGAAAAGGGGTCCGAAGCGCTGCTGATTTCGCACGGCAACGACTACTGCACCGCACACAATCTGGAGACCGGTGAGGAAGTCTGGCGCGTGACCGAATTGAACCCGAAGGCGAAGTACAACAACGCCTGGCGTGCGGTTTCCAGCCCATTAGTCACACCCGATTTGATCGTCGTGCCATCGTGCAAGCGCGGCGTGACCGTGGCCATCGACCCGACGAAAGTGAAAGGCACTGTCGGCCCGAGCGCGACCGGCGAACTTTGGCGACTGGCGAAGGACACGCCCGATGTGCCTTCGCCGTTACTCGTGGGCAACATCGTCTACATCATGGGCGAAGGCGGCACGCTTTACGCCTACGAAGCCGACACCGGCAATATGATTTACGAACAGCGAATCACGAACATGCGACACCGCGCGAATCCGATGTTTGCCGATGGCAAGATCTATCTCGTCGGCCGCGATGGCGTGACCGTGGTAGTGAAACCGGGCCGCGACTTCGAGAAACTCGCCGAGAACAAACTGCCCGACAACTTCACGGCCTCGCCCGCCACCGCGAACGGCCGCATCTACCTGCGCGGCTTCAAAAGCCTCTGGGCCATCGGCGAAAAATAGGCAACCGACTCGTTTTGCGGGGAACGTCGTAGAATCGAGTTAGGATTCTCCTTTCCCGCAACTGACGGCGAAAAGCGATGCCTGCGACTCCGAGTATGCCTTACGTTCCGCCCCGTACGAAGCGCGTCTTGCGGACGGGACCACCTGTGGAACCGCCCGAAACGACCGACTACGAACTGTCGGCATCGGTGGCGCTGCCCGTCCACATGGTTCCGCCCGCAGCGACGACCGATGTATACGTGCCCGTAGGGCGGCTCGATTCGGAGACGAAACAGCTTTTCCAACAGCGATTGATGCTCTGTTGTTTGGTGGCGGCGGTGCCGTTCTTTTTCTTCTTCACGTCGGCGGCTACGGGGTTCATCGAACTATTCGCGCGGCCCGTCGTCGGTTGGACGGGGATCGTGCTATCGGGTGTGGTGTTCGCCGCACTCATCGGCACTGCGACGGCGTTACGGATGTGCCGCGACCTTCCCGAGAACGCCCTGCGCGTATTCGAGATCGCCATCTTCGGCGCGATGGGGCTGTTCTTCGCCTACTGGCAGTTCGCCTTACTCACTTCCGATCTGCTCCGCGTCGCAGGATTACGCGACGACCCCAACCTGTTTCGGCAGGAACAATATTCCGTGTTGGCGGCCTCACTGATCGTACACTTCAACTGGTTCGCACTCATCGTTTTCCACGGCGTACTCGTTCCGAATACACTGGCACGCGGCATCGGCGTCGTGGCGACGATGGCCATCGGCGCGCTCGCGATCGACGGCATCAGCGCGATGCTCCACGAACCGACGTGGCGGCACAAAATTATGCTCTTCGCCGTGTCGTTCACGATGCTACTTGCGGGTGCGGGGCTGTCGGTGTTCGGGACGGCAAAGACGGCGGCACTACGCGAAGAAGTGCAAACGGCCAAGCAAGCCGTGCGCGAACTCGGCCAATATCGGCTGCGGCGTAAGCTCGGCCAGGGCGGCATGGGCGAAGTCTACCTCGCCGAACATCAACTGCTGAAACGCCCCTGCGCCATCAAGCGAATTCACCCGAAGTACCTCGATAATGCTGAGCAGTTGAAGCGGTTCGAGCGCGAAGTGCAAGCGACGGCGCAACTGCGTCACCCGAACACGGTGGAGATTTACGATTACGGCCGCGCCGACGATGGCACCTTCTATTACGTCATGGAATATCTGCCGGGGATGAGCCTCGAAGAGATCGTCGCGGCACACGGCCCGATGTCCGCCGACCGCGTCGTTCACATCATCCGACAAGTCTGCGGGGCACTCCGCGAGGCGCACCGTTTGGGATTAGTTCACCGCGATATTAAGCCGTCGAATGTGGTCGTCTTGCCTGACGGTAGCCCGCACGATCAAGCGAAGGTCGTCGACTTCGGCCTCGTACAATCGCTGGCGGAAGATGCCGACCCGAACGCCAAGATCACCCGCGATGGCCTGATCGTCGGCACGCCGGAATACATGTCGCCCGAACAGGCGCAGGGGCTGCCACTCGACGAATGCAGCGACCTGTTCAGCCTCGGCAGCGTGGCGTACTTTTTGCTCACCGGTAAGGAAGCGTTTCATCGCGATAATGCCGTGCGAACGCTGTTGGCCGTGGTGAACGAGGAGCCAACGCCGATCGCCGTCGCAAACCCCTACGTGCCCTCGGACCTCGCGCACATTATCGCAAAGTGCCTCGCGAAACCGCTCGCATCGCGGTACACGAAGGCTGCCGACCTCGAAGCCGCACTGAATGCGTGTGGTTGCGCGAATGGCTGGACGATGAATCGCTCGATCGAGTGGTGGGATCGCAACCCGAGCACGCACGACACCGGCACCGACCTGAACAGCCTGCCCCTGGCATGATGCTACTTTTCCGCCTGCTTGCGTCGCAATCGGCACTCTTCTTGTAGCTGTTCGATCGCTTGCTGATGGATTTCCCATTCTTCACGATCGTTGCGGACTTGCAATAGTGAACGCTCGCCACCATCGCGAGATTCGACTCCGATCGGGATCGCCCAGATCGCTTGCATTCGTTGCCAGAACGGGTCATCTTCGGGAAACTTCATTTCCAACTCTGGCCGCACCACCACCTGCACGCGCCCCGGTGGCAGGCCCGGCTTCCCGTCGAGAACCAGCGTCCCGTCGGGCTGGATCGTTCCCCCGAGTCTCGTTTCGGTGAAGTTCATCGTGCGTCTCCTGGTCGAAAATCCTTGTACGCATTCTACTCGATCTGCCGCAAATCGTGACCTTCACAAAACCTTCGCATAGCTTGCGTTGTCCGAAACAGTGGGCAACGTACGATTACCCTGTCTGTCTCCCGATCCGAATGGAGCTTGCTATGCGCGGTTTGAACTGGGTTCTGCTCGTCGTCGTTGGGTGCCTTGCAGGCTGTTCGGCTGGGGTCGAAACGGCGAAGCTCGAAGGGCAGGGCGCCACGTTCGTCGAACCGGTGATGAAGGTTTGGACGAACGAGCAAGTCGATAAGACCGACGGCAAAATCCAGATCAACTACCAAGGCACCGGCTCGGGTGCGGGCATTCAGCAGTACACGAAAAAGACCTGCGACTTCGCCTGTTCCGATGCGCCGATGAACGAGAAACAACTCGCCGCCGCCATCGAGGCGGGTGGGCCGGTCGTGCATATTCCGCTCGTCATCGGTGCCGTCGTGCCGATGTACAACCTGGATAATGTCGCGAAGCCACTCCAGTTCACCGGCGAAGTGCTCGCGCAAATCTACCTCGGCAAAATCACCAAGTGGAACGACAAAGCCATCGCCGACCTGAACCCCGGCGTGGCACTTCCGGACCTCGGCATTCAACCTGTGTTCCGTTCGGACGGTAGCGGCACGAGCAACATCTTCAGCGAATATCTCTCGAAAACCAGCCCGGAATTCAAGGCCACCGTGGGGGCATCGACGCAGCCGACGTTCCCCAAGGGCGTAGGCATCGGCAAGCCGAAGACCGATGGCGTTGCGGGGCACGTCTCGAATACGAAGGGCGCGATCGGCTACGTCGAACTGACGTACGCACTCGATAAGAAGGCGCAATACGGCTCGGTGAAGAACAAAGCCGGGCAGTTCGTCCTCGCGGACTTGGCCAGCATCACCGCCGCGGCTTCGGCCGTCGTTGGCACGAAACCGACCGAAGCGCCGTACAACTTGCACGACCTGACCTATTCGCTGACCGATGCGACGGGCGACGGGGTTTACCCGATTGCGGCGATGAGTTACGCGATTCTCGCGCAAAAACAGAGCGGCACGAAGGGCAAAGCACTGGTCGACTTCCTAAAATGGTGTACCGGTGCCGAGGGTCAGAAGTTCGCGCGAGCACGGAACTTCGCACCACTCCCGGAGGCACTCGCGAAGGCGATTCAAGCGAAGCTCGACGCGGTCGAAGTGGCGAAGTGATCGACGAGCCACCGGGTTCATCCCGGTGGGATTCTCCCTCCCGGATGGCAGTGAATGTCCCCCGAAAGCCCCGCACCGATGCCGTCCCGAACATCCGAAATGGTGTTCAACGCCCTGACGCGGGCGGCGGGGTTCGCGGTGCTGACGACGGTAATCGGTCTCATCGCAGTTCTAACGATTCAAGCCTATCCCGTGCTTGTGAAGGCGGGCGAATATCAACTGTTTACGAGTCGTTCGTGGGTGCCGAAACCGCCCGGTGGCGGTACGCCGATTTACGGCGCACTCTCGTTCATTTTTGGCACCGTCGCCACTGCCGTGATTGCGCTCGCCATCGCGATTCCGCTCGGTGTCGCATCGGCGGCGTATCTCTCCGAAATTGCGCCGGCGTGGATACGCAAAGTCGGCGCGTTCCTCATCGAATTACTCGCCGCCATCCCCAGCGTCGTCTTCGGTTTCTGGGGGCTGTTCTTCATCGCCCCTCTCATTCAGAAGGCGTTCGATGCACTCGGCGGGCCGAACACGGGCGGTAACGGCCTGCTCGCGGCGGGGATCATTCTTGCGATCATGGTGTTGCCGTACATCACCGCCATCGCTTTCGACGTCTGCCAATCGGTGCCGCGTTCGCAGCGCGAAGGTTCGCTCGCACTCGGGGCCACGCGCTGGCAGACGATCTTTTCTGTGGTGCTGCCGTACGCGCGACCGGGGATCATCGCGGCGAGTTTCCTGGCGCTCGGACGGGCGCTCGGCGAAACGATGGCCGTGACGATGCTCGTCGGCAACCGCGCGGAAATCGACTGGTCACCGTTCGCGCTCGGCGACTCGATCGCCAGCCGCATTGCGAATCAGTTGAACGAAGCCGACGACGCCACGTTCCGCTCGGCACTCATCGCGCTCGGACTCGTACTGATGCTCGTGACGAGTATCTTCAACGTCAGCGCACGCCTGTTGCTGGCCCGCTTGAATCGTCCGCGAACCGCCACGCCGATTCCCGTCGCCGAAGATGCGGTTGTTCCCACCACGGCAACGACGAACTTCGATGCCCCGACAATCGCGCCACCCGTGCGTTCGCACGCACAATTCTGGAATCGGTTGATGACGACGGTCCTCGCGGGGTGCTTTGCCACCACGGTGATCCCGCTGTTCCTGATCCTCGGTTTCATCGCCGTTCGCGGCGTCGAATCGCTCGAGCGCGGCATCTTCAGCGAACGTGGCCGACCGGCACTCACCGACGAGCAATTCGCGAAATACCAGGCGTCGAAACGCGGCGAAAGCGACTACCCGAACGACGACATTGGCCGCCCCGTACGGCGTGGCGGACTCGGCCACGCGATGCTCGGCAGTGCCGTCATCGTCGCGTTTGCGGCATTGCTCGCGATACCGATCGGCTTGCTGGCGGCGGTGTATCTCGCGGAATCGCACAACTCGCGGATGGCGAATCTCGTACGCTTCCTGACGGAATTACTTGGCGGCGTACCGTCGATTGTCATCGGCATTTTCGTCGCCGCGATCCTCGTTTACCCTAAAGTGTCGCTGACTGGCGGCGAGGCATCGCCGCTCGGTTTCTCCGGCTGGGCGGGTGCCGTGGCGCTTGCAATCATGATGATTCCGATCGTCGTGCGTTCGGCGGAAGAGTCGATGAAACTGGTACCCGAATCGTTGCGGCACGCCAGCTACGCGCTCGGGGCGAACCGGATGCAAACGACGCTGCGCGTGATTCTGCCCGCCGCATTTCCGGCAATCGTTACGGGTATCTTCCTCGCTGTCGGCCGCATCGCGGGGGAAACCGCCCCGCTCATTCTCACTGCCGGAAACACCGATTACTGGCCGACCGGCCCCGCCGCACCGACCCCGTTCCTGCCCGGTTACATCTACAAATACTCGTTGTCGCAATACGACGACTGGCAG
>JAYSKW010000595.1:0-1038 GCA_043726085.1 Limnoglobus sp. | reverse complement strand
ACCGTTCTTGCGGCTATTGCCGTCATTCTCATCGCCGGTTGCACGGGCAAGAAGTCCCAGACGGTACGCCCGCAAGCGGCCGACGAACCGATCGATCGTAACGCCACCGCGAACGTCGGTGAGAAAACGGTGCCCTCGAACGTCGAGCCGATTGCCGTCTCGGCGGTGGGCCTCGTCTGGAAGCTGCCCGGTACCGGTAGCATTGCTGCTGGCGAGTGGCGGCCGATGCTCGAACGCGATCTCCGCAAAAAGAAGCTGAATCCCAAGCAATTCCTCGACGACCCAAACAAAACCTGCTCGCTCGTTCTCGTCACGGCATCGATTCCACCGGGTGCCCGTAAAGGCGATCCGGTCGATATCGACGTGGTGTTGCCACGCGGCAGTTCGACTACGAGCCTGAAAAGTGGCGTGCTGTTCGAGTGCGACCTCGTGACGTCCGAAGAATCTGCGAACGTTCGCGATCAGATGATTCGCGGCGGCGCTGACGTTGCGGCAACGCCCGTTACCGGAAACACGTTACTCGTCGGCAAGGCGCTGGTTCGTGCCGAGGGACCGTTGGTTGCCGGTTCGAGCGACAACCGCGCGACACTCAAAGCGAGTTTCGTGCAAGATGTCGATTCGCCCGAACCCGTCACCTACACGATGGGCAAAGTCTGGGGCGGCGGTCGCGTGCTCGAAGACCGTCCGTACTGGCTCGTACTCAACGAAAAGGACCGGAGTGCCCGGCTCGCGATGGAAGTCGCTGCACGGTTGAACGCGATCTTCCAGCCAGCGGGCGACGCACGCAGCAAGGTGGCGAACGCAGTTACGAAGGACGTCATCACGGTGAACGTGCCATCGACATACCGATTGAATCACATGCGGTTTCTGCTCGTTTCGCGGCAAATTCCGCTGACACCGGCGGGGCCGGATAGTCTCTATCGCAAGAAACTCGAACAGGAATTACTCGAAGCCGACACGGCGGTGATCGCCGCGATCAAGCTCGAAGCACTCGGTGCCGAGAGTACGCAACCGCTACGGGTGGGGCTGCAAAGCACC
>JAYSKW010000594.1:0-1488 GCA_043726085.1 Limnoglobus sp. | reverse complement strand
TCTGCCGGAGGATGTGCAAAGCGATATCAGTACCGTGTTACTACTCACGCCAGATGAGACAAAGTCATCGTTTGCAAATCTGGAATTCGACGAGCCGGTCCCGTCTAAACTTTAGCAGTCCGATGCTTCAGTGGCATTGCCGCGCGGCTGAAAGGGGATGGGATTTGCGGTCGCATTTCTTGCAATTTGTGCTCGCCTTCATCTCGCGATGTGGCAATTTTCGGCGAGCGCCCTTACAATCGCCGCAATGGGCGAACTTTCTCCGCATTGCCCAGTCGCCCAAAACAGACTCGCAATCCTCCTGAGATCGCATCCGTGAATCGATATCGCAAAGTTGGCGGCGTGGGCATCCTCGCGATGCTGTTCGCTCTCGCAATGGCACTTCCCGCTCATTCGGATCAGAAACAAGACATCGAGACGATCGAAAAGCAGATCGCCGACCTGCAAAAGAAGCTCGCGGAGGCAAAGACCATGCCTGCAACACCGGTGACGCCCGCGATTCCGGAACCGCCAATAGGGACGCTGCCGGATTCGATTCTGAAGAAAATGGCGTGGCGTTGCATCGGCCCCGCGAACATGGGCGGGCGAATCACGGCACTCGCGGTCTACGATGCCGATCCGACAACTTATTACGTGGCGACGGCTTCGGGAGGGTTGCTGAAGACCGTGAACAACGGCACCACGTTCGACCATCAATTCGATACACAAACGACGGTTTCGATTGGCGATGTGGCAGTGTGCCAGACGAACCCGGACCTCGTTTGGGTGGGCACCGGCGAGGCCAACCCTCGCAACTCGGTGTCGTACGGCGATGGCGTTTACAAGAGCACCGACGGCGGTAAAACTTGGGCGAATATGGGGCTGAAGAAATCGTTCCAGATCGGGAAGATAATCATTCACCCGAAGAACCCGGAGATCGTATACGTTGGGGCACTCGGTCGCCTGTATGGCGTTGGTGGCGAGCGTGGCGTCTGGAAAACGGAGGATGGTGGCAAGACGTGGAAGAACGTGCTGGTCGTCGACGACAAGACCGGCGCGATCGATATGCGGCTCGATCCGAATGCCCCCGAAACGCTCATTGCCGCACTTTGGGAGCGCAAACGCGACGAATTCGATGGCTTCTTCGGCGAGGCTCCCGTGCCCGATACGTACGGGCCGATCGTCACGCATGGGCCTGGTGGCGGCATCTGGAAAACGGTCGACGGTGGCAAAGTCTGGAAGAAGATTAACGACCCGAAGACCAACGCGGGCAACGGCCTGCCGACCGTCAAAACGGGGCGTATCGGCCTCGATTATTCGACCAAAACGAAGGGCCTCGTTTACGCGATCGTCGATACCGAGAAGGTTGGCACCGGCGATCCACCGAAGCTGGTTTACATGGGCATTACTGGCGAATCGGTCGAAGGCGGTGGCGCGAAGTTGACCGAAATCACCGCCGATGGCCCGGCCGCGAAGGCGGGCCTGAATGCCAACGAAATCATCATCGCC
>JAYSKW010000593.1:0-1526 GCA_043726085.1 Limnoglobus sp. | reverse complement strand
GACAAACCTGACCGCCCTTACCGGGCATCAGTTCGATGTTGTGAATCGTCATACCGAGCGGAATCTTCGACAGCGGCATACAGTTGCCGATCTTCGGTTCTGCGGTATCGCCCGACATCACCTTGTCGCCAGCCTTGAGGCCGTCGGGAGCAAGGATGTAGGCTTTCGTTTTCGTCTCATCTGCGTACTGGATGAGTGCGATACGTGCGGACCGGCAAGGATCGTACTCGACGGTGATGACGGTGGCTTCGATGCCATCCTTCTTCCGCTTGAAGTCGATGATGCGGTACATCCGCTTGTGACCGCCACCCCGGAATCGTACGGTCACGATTCCCTGGTTGTTGCGTCCGCCCTTTTTCTTGATCGGCTTCAGCAGGGTCTTTTCGGGTGCGTTGACGCCGGGGTTCGTACACTCGGCGAAGTCCGACACGGAGCCGCCTCGGCGGCCTGCGGATGTCGGTTTGTAATACTTGATGCCCATTGAAATTCGCTCTTAGCTAGTAGTTCGCAGTTATCAGTTTTTAGTTTGTAGTTAGAAGAGGATCCATATTGCGATCCACTCTTCACTATCCACTGCCAACTACTTTTAGAAGAAATCAATCTTGTCTTCGACGTTCAGCGTTACGATCGCCTTCTTCCAATCCGACTGTTTGCCGGGCTTGGCACGGGCGCTCGTCTTCTTGCCTTGGCGCGTCTGCGTGCGAACTTTTTCGACGCGCACGTTGAACAACTCTTTCACGGCCGAAGCGATCTGCTGCTTGGAAGCGAGCGGATTCACCATGAACGTGTACGAGTTATAGCGGGTGCTTTGGTGCGTACCCTTTTCCGTTACCAGTGGCCGAAGCACGATCTGGTACGGGCGGAGTTCGATGCCGGGCGTACCGTGTTCGCACGGTTGACGCATCTCCAGCTTGCGAACGTATTTCTTCGGCCTAGGTCGCGTTTGCATGACTTATCCTTGATTCGCCGATCACTTAGCAGCGGGTTTCCGTAGGCTTTCGAGTGCCGACTTCGTCAGAATCAACCGCTTCTGCTTGAGTACGGTGTAGGCGTTGAACTCGCTGGCAGGAAGCACTTCCACGCCTGCGATGTTCCGGGCCGACTTGTATACGTTTTGGTCGAGTTTATCGGTGCCGATCAGCACCGTGGTATCGAGGAGCGTCAGTTCGCGTTCCACGCCGGCCTTGTCGGTCTTCTTGCCGATCTTCACGGACTTGAGGAATCCCGTGACGACTTTGGTCTTCGGGGCAGCGACTGCGAACTCGTCGACAATAATCGCTTCTTTGTCCATGAACTTGCTGAGGATCGCCATGCGGGTCGCGGCACGGACGGCTTGCTTCGGCAGGTGGTATTCGTAGTCGCGTGGCTTCGGGCCTTTCGCGGTACCGCCACCCCGTCGCTTGTTCGTTCGCTTCGTACCGGCACGGGCATTGCCCGTACCCTTCTGGCGGAAAATCTTCTTGCTGCTACCGGCGACTTCACCGCGGCGTAGCGTGTGGTGAGTACCGGCCCGTTGGTTGGCTTGG
>JAYSKW010000592.1:0-8049 GCA_043726085.1 Limnoglobus sp. | reverse complement strand
AAATGCGGACACGCCTGGAGAAGTTGCTTCCGTTGCCAGTATTTCGCATAAGCCAAATCTGCCACGGTCGCAACCTCTCCGTTTGTGAATTACACAGCCGGTGCGCCAGCGATACGGTCGCGACGGACGGGGATGCGACGGCCACGCATCCGAACGCCGTCGAGCCGTTCGATGACGTCGTCGGCGATCTCGCCGGGGACTTCGACGATCGAGAATCGCTCGGTGACATCGATCGCACCGAGGTCGCGCAGGTTCAACCCGACTTCGTGTTCGATCGCAGCGATGATTTCGCGACGACCGATGTTATCCGCACGGCCAGCACCCACGTAAACGCGCGTCATACCGGGACGAGCCGGACGGCTCGGGGCCGGATTGATACTCGGACTCGAACTCGAACTACCCATGCTCGGACGACGCGGAGCGGCCTTCGACGGCTCGGGGCGGCTGAGCGGGGCGGGAATATCGCGTTCGTCGTCGGCGTTCTTGTCGCCCTTAGCGGCGAGCGCCAGTGCGGCCAACGCGACTTGTTCCACAGGGTATTCTGCCGTCAGGGCCTTGAGTGCGGGGCGATACTCATCGAGTGTGCCCGACTTCAAAATCTCGACGAGGTTTTCGCGAATCCGCTCGACGCGCTTGCCGCGAAGATCGGCCGCCGTCGGGATGCGACCGGCCAGAAGTTTCTGCCCGACCATCCGCTCGATCGACTGAATCTGACGGCGTTCCCACGGCTCGGACACCGTGATGGCGACGCCTTCGCGACCCGCACGACCGACGCGCCCAATCCGGTGAACGTACGCCTCGGCCTGGATCGGCACGCCGAAGTTAATCACGTGCGACAACTGGCGAATATCCAACCCGCGTGCGGCCACATCGGTGGCCACCAGCAGTTGAATGGCCCCATCGCGGAACTTCCGCATCACGCGGTCGCGTTGCTCTTGCGACAGACCGCCGTGCAGCGATTCCGGCTTGTTCCCACGTGCGGTCAGGGCATCGGCGATGCCATCGGACTCGTCGCGGGTTCGGCAGAAGATGATCGCCGAAGCGGGGGCTTCAAACTGGATAATTCGGGCCAACGCAGCGATCTTGTGTTCGCGACTGACGGTGTACACGACCTGGCGAACCTTCGCGGCTTCACCGGCTGGCGTTTGCGCTTTCGCCACCGTGATGCGCACCGGTTTCGTCAGGTGACGCTCGGCGATTTGCGCGATGCGTGGCGGCATCGTTGCGGAGAACAGCGCCGTTTGACGGGTTTTCGGCGTCGCGGACAAGATCGTTTCAATGTCCTCGGCGAAGCCCATATCGAGCATTTCATCGGCTTCATCGAGTACGACGGACGTGATGCCATCGAGTGGCAACGTCCCACGGCGAACGTGATCGAGCGCCCGTCCCGGCGTGGCGACGACGATGTCGACGCCACGGGTCAGGGCGCGAATCTGCTCGCCGAACCCGGCCCCGCCATACACTGGCACGACCTTGATGTTCATCGGCTTGCCGTACTTGGCGACGGCCGATGCCACTTGGATCGCGAGTTCGCGGGTCGGTACGACGATGATCGCCGAAGGCTTCTTGCGGTCGGTCGAAGCGGCGATACGAGTCAGGATCGGCAGCGCGAACGCAGCCGTCTTGCCGGTACCCGTTGCTGCGATGCCGATGATGTCTCGCCCGGCGAGCAGTGGCGGAATGGCTTCTTTTTGAATCGGTGTCGGCTCGGTGTAGCCCATCGCCACCAGAGAATCGAGAATCCGAGAATCGAGGCCGAGAGTTGCAAAACCGTTGGTTGTGAGGACAGTAGGCGCGGTCTCAGGGGTCTTACCAACGGACGAAATCGAATCGATCACGAAACGAACCTTCCCCCAGACGGAGTCCGGGTGCAATGCATCATGGAACATGACGCATTCGCACCAGCGGGTGCATTCCGCGTCACTAAAAAACGGAACGACAGTGCCCGAGTGAGCGACCGCGTCCCATCACACAGAGAGTATATGCAAACGGCGGACGACGAGAGGCAATTTTGTTCGGAATTTCATCCAGAATCACTTCTTCACGCCTTCGCGTGGCGGTGGTAGCGTCTCGCGGATGGCGTTGGCTGCGGTCGGGTAATCGAGACGTTCGCGGACTTTCGACAGGTCTTGCTCGGCTTCGAGCAAGTCGCGTCTCGTGAAGCCGTTGGCGATGGCGTCGCGGATTTTGTCTAACGCACTTTCGCTCAGTTCGCTCGCCAGAACTTGCTGACGTTCGCCGTCGAGGTTCGGGTCGTAACTCGCCAGAATCGCGCCGCGACCGTAGAGGCAAGCGATCGCGAATCGCGTGTCGTTGACGGGAAACGGCAGTGCTTCCAACGCTTTCGCCGCACGATCGAACTGATCGTACTGCTCGCGATCCGCCAGCAAACTCGCTTGCAGCCGTACGAAGGTCCGCACGTTGACGATCGAGTCGCGGTCGTTCGGATGGGTTTTCGCGGACGCCAAAATGAGGTCGTAAACGGGGGCCAACGTCGCACTTGCGGTCTTGGCGTCTTGCTTGGCGAGTTGGATCGTGGCCAACTCGATTGTGTAGTAAACGAGGTCGTTCGCGTAGTCGAGGTTCATCGGTGAATTCTTCACCAAGCCGTTCGCGATGTCGATGGCCGCCTTCGCTGACACCTCGGCGTCAGTCAGTTCGTCGCGCTCGCGCATCAGCACCGCTTTGCTGTGTTGAATGCGGCCGAGCAACATCGCAGTCTGCCCGCCCGCCGTACCGCGAGTGGCAATATCTTGCAACACGCGCTCGGCGGCACCTAGCGCGGTCGTGGCCTCGCGAAGGCGACCCACCACTTGCAGGGCAGCCGCGTAATTGAGGTTCGCTTGCGCGAATTGTTCGCGGTAGCCGGGGTCGGCTGGATAGATCGCGATCAACCGTGACCACGCCTTCACCGAGTCATCCGCATGGCGTAACGCCGGCGTTTCTTTCGTCGGCACGTTCGCGGGAATCGGTTCCGATTTCGGCGAGAGATCCGCCAACGGAACGCGGTTCGCCAGACGACCGACGTACGGCATCCGGTCGGCGGTGCGCGACGTACTGTCACCGGGCTGTCGCTGGAGGGCGATGTTCGCGAGTAGTGTATCCGCATCGGCCAACTGCACCAAGTACGGCGCAGATGTCGGGTTATCGACGAGCAATTTCACGAGAATATCGCGGGCCTGCACGGTGCTGTTCCGGGCCTCGGCGGCTAACCCTGCCTTGTGGTACAGCAGCCCGATTTGTCGCAAACTCTGCGCGAGCCGGAACTGATACTCCGGCTCGTTCGTTACATTTTGTGCGAGGATTTGCCGGTTCTGGAGTGCGGCGCGGAAGAACGCTTCGGCCTCGGCGGGTTGGTTCAACCGCAAGTACGCCAACCCGAGGCGGTCGTCGGCCTGGCCGAGCCGGTGCCAGATTTCCGCGCGAAATGGCTTCTTGCCATCGATGTCGGACTTCACCATCGCGTTGAAAGTATCGCCCGCTTTTTGGAGTGTCGCTTTCGCCGCGTCGAACCTTCCCGTGCCGAGTTGCAAGATGCCGCGATAGAGTTGAACCTCGCCTTGAAGTAGCGTCTTGTCGTCGGCATCGGCCTGCGCCGGTGCGCTCGCGATCAGGTCGTCGGCCTTCTGAAATGCCTCCTCCGCAAGCGGGAAATTCCCGAGCCGCGAATGCAACCGGCCCGCACGGTACCATGCCCCCGCCACGAACAGTTTCGACTCGGCGGTGTCGGGTGTCTCCGCCACGAATCGTTCGTACTTCTTCAAAATGCTTTCGAGAAAGCGTTTTTGTTGACCGGTCAGCGGTTGCTGCCCCGTCAGGATTTCCGTCATCGCCTCATCGCTCAGCGAAAGTAACGCATCGCGTGCTTCGCCGCGAGCGCGGATGGCTCGATCGCGGGCGGTGGCTGTATTCTGTTGTTCGACGGTGAGATCCTTGTACGCGACTCCCAGTTCGTCGAATATGCGCTCGATCGTTTGCTTCGCTTCGACCGTGCGATTTTTTTCTGCGTTGACGGCGACTAAACCGATGGTCACGCCCACCGCGGCCATGACGAAAAGCGCTGCCGATGTCGTGACGAGCGTGCGGTGGCGTTTGACCCAACGGCTCGCCCGCAAGCGGAATGGCTCGCGGTAGCAACCGATCGGTTCGTCCGCGAGCCAGCGTTCGACGTCGAGGCCGAGCAACATCGCGGAGGCATGGCGATGCTCCGGGTTGAGCGCCATCGCTTTTTTGCAAATCGCTTCGAGCGCCAGTGGCACGCCGGGCTTCATCTCTTGAAGGGGAATCGCTGCGCCGTAACGCACCTTGCCGAGGATTTCTTCGACGTTGCCGCTGAATGGCGCGTGACCGCCGAGGATGGCGTAAAGCGTCGCGCCGAGGCTGTAAATATCGGCAGGCGGACCAATTTCGTTCCAGCGACCGTCGGCCTGTTCCGGACTCATGAACGCCGGCGTGCCCATCGCCTGGCCCATCTCGGTTTGTGTGCCCGATACGCCGATCGGGTTCGGCGTCGCACTCGGTTGATAGCTCGTCCCCGTCGGTCCAGCGGAGTCGTCCGGTGCGGCGGCGGGTATGCGTTGCGTTGCCAACATCGGTATCGCGGCCGTCGCATTCGGCTTCAGTCGTGCGGCTGCGGAGATGTCCTTCGCCAGTCCCCAATCGACGACGAGCGTTTCGCCGAACGCACCGAGCATCACGTTCGCGGGCTTCAAGTCGCGGTGCAAAATTTCGCGGCTATGCGCGTAACCGATGGTGTTGCAAATGTCGACGAATCGCTTGAGGAGTTGCCGCAACAACAATGAGCGTTCGTGCGGATCGCGATTGGGATCGTTGTCTTTGCCGTGGAAATCGCGGATCGCATCTTGAAGGCTATCGCCGGTGATGAACCGCATCGCGTAATACGGCGTGCCATCGGGGTGCTGGTTCAACCCATACACGGGCACGACGCCGGGGTGTTCGAGGCGGCCCGTCACCTGGGCTTCGAGCAAGAACCGGGAAGCGACGGCCGGATCGCGTGCGTAACGGGGCTGGATCTCTTTCAACACGACTTGGCGATCGAGTTCGCGATCGACCGCCACCGAGACTTGCCCCATCCCGCCTTTCGCCAGCGGACGAACGACGCCGAACCGAGAGACTTTCGACGCCTCGGCGGTCGTACGATTTCCTTGTGGTACATAGCCCGAAGGTGCTGCGAACGTGCCACCCGCTGACTCGTACGGCACCGAGGCATATTCCGATTGCCGACTGCTCGAAACGGCGTTCGGGTCGTAACTCGCGGGGGCGGCCAAGGTCTGCGCGTATAAGTCCGGCTCCGAAATTGGAGGCGTAGAAATCGGTTCCGGTCGCCGTTCGAGTGGCTTCGGCGGCGGGGAGACTTGCGGCAACGTACCCGTGTTGAAGTCCGATTGCGGGTTCGACTCGTCGTTCATCGCCAAAGCCCATGGTGTGAGTTCGGGGAACGCGATCCCCCGCGTCAATTCTAAACGATATACTTCGCGTCGGAAGAATTGCGCAGCTCGGAGAAGCCGATTTCACTTCTTCGCGGCGGCCTGGGCTTCTAATAGCTTGACCCGAGTGTCTTTGAGGTAGCCGTCGATCGTGCCTACCTTAATCGCCAGCTCGTACTGAGGGATTGCCAAGGCTGGCTCGCCACTGTTAAGAAAAACGTCCCCAACGCCACGGTGATAGAAATACGCCAGCAAAACGTCGCGTTTTTCTGGCGTTGCTGCGGTCGACTTCTTAGCCGCATCGACGGCTTTCGTCTTGTCGCCCGCCTTGAGCCACGCCGCCGCCGCTTCCTTGAGGTGCCACGCTTCTAGTTTCTTGTCGAGTGGCGCGATCGTCTCGAAAAGTGCTGCGGCTTCCTTAGGCTGATCGGCCTTAACGTACTGCTGAGCGAGCAAGGCCAACTCGGGCAGATCCTGTTTCTTGCCCTGCTTCTTCTCGGCCGCTATTAACATCTCGCCATATTCGACGCTCTTCGCCGGATCTTTTTTGTACGTGGCATAGGCATCGGTTAGCACGTACAACAAAGCCCAATCTTCTGGCGTCTTCTTCGCCCGTTCCACGTAGTCCTTGAGGGCCACGTCGAGTTTCCCACGCCTATGAATGAACGAGAGTAACGCCCGCCGGGAAAGCGACCGTTCCGCTGCCTGCTCGCTGTTTGTCAGGATGTACTCGGTTGCGGTCTGCATCGGCTCGATCTCTTGCAACTCTCGGTACGGGATCATCAAGGTACGATTGACCTTCAGCCGGTAAGCATCGGTCTTGGCCATTTTCAGTGCGGCTTCGAGAGGCTCGCGCGCGGAAGCGAGGTTGCCGTCGTTTATAAAAGTCACGCCGACGTTATACGCAGCCTCAGCAGTTGCATATGTGGCCTGCGCAGATGCCGGAGGAGCGAATGCCATCGACGCCAGAATGGAAAGAAAGCTGCCGAACGCCCACCCACGATGGCGGACCATCCAGAGTGATCGGGAAACGAAGGTGAGACTGAGCATTGCAAGAACCTCTTTGGGAGAAATGCATCCGATTGCGAAAAGTAATTTATACGCAAATCGCAAGTCCGACTATGATCCCGCGACGATTCTTTGAAATTTTGGAGGTCGCGCAGTTTATCTGGCTATCCGATTCAACCCGCACGACCGAATCTGCCGATGAGAGTACAAATCTCGCCGTCCCGGATGGAGCAGGGTCATGCGTTGGAATCCACTTTCGCAAATAGTCGTCGGTTCCGCGCTGATGGCGTCGCCGGTGGCGGCACAGGAACCGGTCGACCCGGCGCTCGTCGACATCCTTCAGACTCAGGCACAAACGCCGCAACCGGCGGCGCGGCCGACGCCCCAACCGGCGGTGCGACCCGGTACGACAGCACCGATTACGGCTGGAAATCCGTTGTCGGCTACGGGAGCTGCGCCGTCGGGTACGTCGATCCGCACGTCGTCGTTCCCGATGATGATGGGCGATTTTCAGTCGCCGTTCGCGTTTTCGCCGTACCTCGTGGGCACGCAACCGAACGGGCAGCGCATTACTTTGTTGCCGGGCCAGAGCGCGACGTTCCCGACGGGTACGGTCTTCAACCAACCGGTGTCGGCGTTCAGCGTACTGACCGTGCCGAACCCGCTCGACATTCGCGGCGGGCAACCGGGCCTGCCCGCGAAGGTTCCGCCGTTCATTACAGTGGTGCAGCCGAACGCGAGCGGATTGGCAAGCGGTCAACCGAGCGCCACGGACGTTCTCGTTCGCGGCGGCAGTCCGATCGCACACGCGGGTGCGATTCCCGTCAATGTCGCACGCGGTTCGTTCAAAATCGGCGAGAACGAAAGCCCGCGACCGACGGATCGACTTTTCGCGACTTACAACTTTTTCTACGACGTGAACAACAGCCTGCGCGTGCCGGGTACGGCCGTTACCAACGTCCATCGCCAGACGCTCGGCTTTGAAAAAACCTTCCTCGAAGGCGATGCTTCGATCGGTCTCCGGCTACCGCTGGTTCAGATCGGCGGGCCGGCCAACATCAACAGCCAGTCGGTCGGCGACCTTAGCATCATTCTGAAATTCGCCTGGATTAACGAGCCAGTTCAAGAAGACAACGGCTACCGCACCGGCGGGAACGTCCTCTCGACGGGTGTGGTCTTAACGACCCCGACCGGCGGAAAAACGGTGTTCTCCGCACAAGATCCGAACATTCACCCGACGGTCATTCAGCCGTTCGTCGGCGGCATCCGCACGCTTGGCAACGCCTACGTGCTCGGCTTCTCGTCGATCGCCGTGCCGACAGACGGTCGCGATACCACGTTCCTTTTCAACGATTTGCAAGTCGGGTACCAACTCTACCAAGATCGCACGGGAACGCGGTTTCTGCGTTCGATTACGCCCTTCGCCGAGGTCCACGTGAACACGCCGCTCAACAATCGCGGCATTCGTTGCCTGCCGATTGGCATGTCGGACATCGTCAGCTTCACGACCGGCACCACACTCGGGTTGGGGCAGCGTTCGTATCTAAACTTCGGTACCAACGTACCCGTAACCGGCCCCCGCCCCTACGGCGTC